>NZ_JBFUES010000157.1:0-10305 GCF_056403875.1 Bradyrhizobium sp. P2_E8 | reverse complement strand
GGCGCGCTTCGCTCCGGTCTCGTCGCCGACGAGGCGAGGGCGCTCGCCTTCGTGACGCTCGTCGTCTGCATCGTCGCTCTGGTCCTGGTCAACCGGTCCTTCAGCGCGTCGTTCGCGTCCGCATTCTTCCGGCCAAATCCTGCATTGATCTGGATCTTCGCAGGCGTGGCTCTCGTTCTCGCCACCGCGCTGCTCTGGCCGCCGGCCTCCAGCCTGTTCCGCTTCGGTCCGCTGCATGCGGACGATTTGATGATCACGCTCGGCGCGGGGCTGCTGGTGCTGACCGTGCTCGAATTGCTGAAACCGATTTGGGCGCGGCGACTTCGGTTCTAGCGACCGCTCAGGTCTCCCGATGCATCACCGACTCGCGCGGCTCCGTCTTCCCTTACGCAGCGCCAAGGCGGTACGGATAGATTGGACGTCTGCTTCACGCAGCCGCGTCGCGATCGATCTTCCGTAATCGCACGAAGGCGGCCCAGGCCCGCGGATATTCCTTGTCCGTGGGATCGATCGTCAGCAGCGCGCGGCATGCCTCCTTGATCTCTTCCGGCGAAGGACGCCTCGTTGGCCCCTCAGCTGATTTCGACTGCTCCCAGCCAGCCTCGATATCCTTCGCGAAAGCCAGGGCCTCGGCGGTCGTCCGCTTCTGCGTCGATTTCGCCAGGGAATGGCCCGGGGGGAACGTCGGCCATGCGGCCGGCGGCTGGTCGACACGCCACGTGAGTTCATCCTTCCGTGTCGCCTCCACGCGCGAACCTGGATGCTGCTCTGCTGGCGTCCAGCCTGCCCCGGCCGAACCTGACGAGACCGCCGATCTCGGCGCGACTGCCGAACCTGGTGCGTGTGCTGCCGTCTGTCCGGCCAACTGGCCAAGCTGCTGTTCCATTGTTCCGCCGCTGGACTTGGGGATGACCTTTTCGACGGTCTTGATCATCGACAGGGCGCCGGGCGAGATCAGCGTCCTCTGGTCGGCAATTTTGTCGTCGGCCGCGATTGGGCAGGGCTTGTATGTCGAGCGCTGCGACGTGATCCGACCGTCGTCGTCGATACGGGCATAATCGTTCGCGACGGTGTAAACGAAGGCGGTCTCAACATACTGCCTCTCCTTGTCCATCGCCTTCACGGAGCCGCACACGTATCTTGCGTCGTCCGCGTCGACCGTTCGCAAGCCGCTAAAATGAGCTGAATTCGGCTCGATGAGGACGCGTGCGACGGCGGCTCGCGCCATGCCGTGCTCCGATTGAAGCATGCTCCATATTTCGCCGGGGTTGATGGCGTCGGGCTGATAGTTCCATGCGTATCCAGCGGCGAAGAATGTTACGCCGATGCAAGTCGCGACGGCGAATGCTCGCACGTTCATAAGACGGATCCCCTAAGCAGGCACGACTCATCCGCGTCTCCGTTGACGGAGACTGCGCGAGTTGTGTCGAAGTATTTCTGCTAGTTGAGGGTGAGTGTCTTAATAAAACGTATCTGATTGTGAAAACGTTTTTGTTCCCGTCAAACGGGAACCCGCACGTTACATTTTCCGGTGCGGCGTCGCGTTCGCGACACGGAGCGGTCGGTCACTTCTTCGGCAGCCGGCCCATCAGATAGAATTCGTCGTTCGGCCGCATGCCGGTGAAGTTTGCCAGCCGGTTCGACAGCGCGAAGAAGGCCGAGATCGCGGCGATGTCCCAGATGTCGTCGTCGCTGAAGCCGTGCGGCGCGAGCGCGACGAAATCCTCCTCCGAGATCCGCTGCGCGTCGGCCGAGACCTTCATGGCGAAATCGAGCATCGCCTTCTGCCGCGGCGTGATGTCGGCCTTGCGATAGTTCACCGCGACCTGGTCGGCGATCAGCGGGTTCTTGGCGCGGATACGCAGGATCGCGCCATGCGCGATCACGCAATACTGGCACTGGTTGGCCGCCGAGGTCGCCACCACGATCATCTCGCGTTCGGCCTTGGTGAGACCGCCGTCCTTCTCCATCAGCGCGTCGTGATAGGCGAAGAACGCGCGGAACTCGTCGGGCCGGTAGGCCAGCGTCAGGAAGACGTTCGGCACGAAGCCGCTCTTTTCCTGGACGGTGAGGAGGCGCGTGCGGATGTCGTCGGGCAGTGTGTCGAGGGCGGGAGCGGGGAAGCGTTGCGCGGCTGTTTTTGTCATGAGCATGGATTCCGGCCTGGGGCCGGCAACCATAGTCGATGCGGGCGGCCGCCTCAACGTGCCACACGCTCAGTGTCATCGCCCGATTTAATCGGGCGATCCAGTATTCCAGAGACGGTTGTGGTTCAATCGAGAAGCCGCGGCGTACTGGATGCCCCGCTCAAGCCGGGGCATGACAGCGGAATTGGCGGAAGCGGTGTCAGTTCCTTACCGCAGCGGCTTCTTCAGCAGCGAGAAGCGGTCGGGATCGAGGCCCATCGAGGGTTGCAGCATCGGTGCTTCGGCGCTCGCGAGCGTCTTGCTGGGCGAGGCCGAGAACACCGGGTCGTTCGGCGTGTCGCGCTGCGAGGTGGCACCGCGCCAGCGTTCGAGCACCGCGCCGACGAAATGCATGTCGTGACCGGAAGTGACCGACGGCACGCTGCTGATGGTGGCCTCGCCGCGCGGCAATTGGTGCGGCGGCACCTCCTTGAAGCGCAGGCGGGTCGGCAGTGCGACGCCTTCGCCAAAGGCCAGCACTTCTCGGGTGCCGAGCGATGGCACGAAGGACAGCAAGTTCGCCGCGGCATCCGACACCGCAGCGCGCAGCAGCGCCTGGTCGCGTTCGTTGGCAAGACGCATCGTGAACAGCGTGTTGCACTGGGAGATGATGGTGGCGTCGAGCTCGGCCGGGCGCTGGGTGATCAGCCCGAGATAGACGCCATATTTGCGGCCTTCCTTGGCGATGCGCGACACCGCCTTGCGGGTCGGCCCAAAGCCGATGTTGCGATCGGCGGCGGCGTAGCGGTGGGCTTCCTCGCAGACGAACAGCATCGGCGAGACGCCGTCGCTCCACAGGCCGAAGTCGAAGGCCATGCGGCAGAGCACGGAGACGACGGAATCGATGACTTCGGCCGGGAAGCCGGCGAGTTGCATCACCGTCATCGGCTTGCCGTTGGCGGGCAGGCGGAACAGATGGCTGATCACCTCGGCCATGGTGTCGCCGCCGACATTGGCGTTGTCGAACATGAAGGCATAGCGGGGGTCGTTGCGGACCGCCTCGATGCGCGAGATCAGCTTGTGATAGATGATGCGCGAGGTGCGGTTTTCCAGCTTGCCCATGCGCTCGTCGATCAGCGATATCAGATCGACCAGGCGATACGGCACCGGCGTATCGACGGTGAAGCCGATCTGCTTGGGATCGATGCGCTTGAGGCCGAGGCGATCGGCGTTCTGGTACTGCGTGTAGATGCCCTTGGCGATCGGGATCACCTCGGCAAGGACGTCGAGCTCTTCGGGCACGCCGGCGCGGCCGCCGAACAGCACGTCGACGATTTCCTCGAAATTGAACAGCCAGAACGGCAGCTTCAGGTTCCGCGGGTTGAGCACCAGCGCGCGATCGCCGAAGCAGCGGCCGTACTCGTTGTGCACGTCGAGCAGGAAGATGCGCAGGTTCGGCCGTGCCTTCAGGATCTCGTTGAGCAGCAGCGAGACGCCGGTCGACTTGCCTACGCCGGTCGATCCCAGCACGGCAAAATGCTTGGACAGCATTTCCTCGATATCGACATAGGCGACGACCGAGCGGTCCTGCTGGAGGAAGCCGACATTGATCTGGTCCGACCCGGTCGGCGCGTAGATCGTGCGCAACTCCTGGCTGGTGATCAGGTCGACCGAATCTCCGATGGTCGGATAGTTGGTGACGCCGCGCTGGAATTTGGCCTTGTCGGCGGCGTTGAGGATCTCGCCGAGCAGGTCGACCGAGGCGATGGCGATGTAATTGTCGGCACTCGACAGATTCTCGCAGGAGACCTCGGTGATCATCGCGACGATGACCGAGCTGGCGCAGCGAATGCTGACGAAACGGCCGACGGTCGCCCGAACCTCCGAGATCGGCATCTGGCTTGCCGCCAGAAGCCCGACCCGGGCGAGCGATCCGCGTACCGAAATCACGCGTCCAAAGGATGTCACGATGAATGAACCTGGCAAGAGCGAGGGATTTGCACCGGACTATGCGCGGCCGCGGCTGCACAAACGGTTAAACGGCAGCCGCGGCGGCTTCGTTAAATCCGCGGCAATTCGGCCGACAGGCTGGTTCCTGATGCATACTCGTGGGCGGAAACGGCCGAAAAATGCTGCTTTTTGGGGCCGGCAGGCGATCAATCGAATTAAGGAAGATTTTACCATTCGGGCAGTCCACCCGCCGTTCGGGGTCGTTCTCCTCACGCGCGGGGCGCCATTCGGTCCGGGATGCAAGGGTTGATTTGTTGACGGGACCTAATCATTTGTACATTAGTACAAATGAACCCGCGGCCTCGGTGCCGCCCCCCGGCGCATGAGCCAATTGCGGCCCTTCGCCCGAATGCACGATCCGGTTCCTGCGGATCACAGTCACGCCCTGGAGGAAAGCATGCAGCCCGAACCGATCCTCGATCTGGCCCATCTCGGCCATATGGAGCTGCTGACGCCCAAGCCCGACGAGAGCCTGAAATTCTTCGTCGACGTCATGGGCATGACGGTCAGCGGCCGTAAGGGCGAGTCGGTCTATTTGCGCGGCTGGGACGATTACGAGCGGTATTCGCTCAAGCTGACGGCGTCGAAGACCTCGGGCATGGAGCACATGGCGCTGCGCGCGCGCAGCCAGCAGGCGCTGGAGCGCCGGGTCGCCGCGCTCAAAGGCTCCGGCTTCGACATCGGCTGGATCGACGGCGACATGGGGCAGGGGCCGACCTTCCGCTGCCGCGACCCTGATGGCCATATCGTCGAGCTCTATTACGAGACCGAATGGTATCAGGCGCCGCCGGAGCTGAAGCCCGCGCTCAAGAACCAGGCGCAGCGCTTTCCCGCCCGCGGCGTCAATGTCCGCCGCCTCGATCACCTCAACTGCCTCGCCGTCGACATCAAGGCCAACCGCGAGTTCTTCGAGAACTATCTCGGCTGCCGGCTCACCGAGCAGATCGTGCTCAATGACGGACGCGAGGCCGCGATGTGGCTGACGATGTCGAACAAGAGCTACGACTTCGCCTATTCGCTCGATCATTCCGGCACGCCGGGCCGCTTCCACCACGTCACCTACGCGCTCGACAGCCGCGAGGAGATCCTGCGCGCCGCCGACATCTTCCTGGAGAATGGCATCCACATCGAGACCGGTCCGCACAAGCACGCGATCCAGCAGACCTTCTTCCTCTATGTCTACGAGCCCGGCGGCAACCGCGTCGAGGTCGCCAATGCCGGCGCGCGCCTCATCCTCGCACCGGACTGGAAGCCGATCGTGTGGACGGAAGAGGAGCGCAAGAAAGGGCAGGCGTGGGGCCTGAAGACGATCGAGTCCTTCCACACCCACGGCACGCCGCCCGTGGAGGCGAAGAAGCACGCGTAGAGCATGAGCGGCCGACAGCAGCGCTTTCTCCGTTCCCTCCCTATCGCACACTACATTGGGCGTGCCGAACGAGCTCGGCCTGCATGGTTCGAGACGCCCGCTTTGGCGGGCTCCTCACCATGAGGGTCTGATATCTCGCCGCAAAACGCGACCTCATCCTGAGGGCCCGCCGTAGGCGGGCGTYTCGAAGGATGGCCGCAGGCGAGCTTGCTGCCATCCTGTCTTCGTATCGCCTTAGTGCGGAGGCGATCGCACGCGTGCGATCGTTTCGCGCACGCCGCTCCAGGCCGGCTTGTCAGGCGCGAATTGCTTGCGCAGGAAGGTGACGAGCTCTTCGACCTGCGCGTCGCTCATGCTGTTCCTGAACGCGGGCATGTAGCCGAGATCGCTCGATGCGGGCTCGGTGATGCCGTGCAGGATCACCTGCACGAGATTGTCCGATGTCGCGCTGTGCAGATTGCTGTTGAGCGCGAGCGAGGGCCGGCTGCCGAACAGCGGCAGGCCGCCGATCTCGTGGCAGACGGCGCAGGCGCCCTGATAGAGCCGCGCGCCGGTCGAGGCGGCGGTGGTGACTTGCGTTGCGCTCTCGAGCCTGGCGGCAAGCGCATCCGGCGTCTCGGCGGCAGCGTCGTTGAACGAGTTGAGATAGACGGCCATCGCGCGAATGTCCTGGTCGGGCAGGGCCGTGAGATCCCTGACAACAGGCGCCATCGGACCGGCGGCGACGCCGTGATAGCGCGAATGGCCAGTGCGCAAATAGGCGTAGAGCTCGTCTTCGCTCCAGGGGAYCGGTGCATGCGATAGTGACGTGAGCGGCGGCGCCTCCCAGCCCTCGGCAAAGCCGCCGGCGAGATAGGCCTGACGCTGCTCGGCGCCGAGCGCGTTACGCGGCGAATGACAGCCGCTGCAATGGCCGAGACTCTCGACCAGATAGGCGCCGCGATTCCACTGTGCGGATTGGGCGGGATCGGGCTTGAAGTCCTTCGCCTGATGAAACAGTGCATTCCATCCCGCGAGCAGCGGGCGAATGTTGAACGGGAAGGCGAGCGTGTTCGCGGGCGCCGTCGCGCGCATCGCGGGCTGCGCCATCAGATAGGCGTAGAGCGCCTGGAGGTCGGCCTCGCTGGTCCTCGAAAAATGCGTGTAGGGGAAGGCGGGGTAGAGCTGCCGCCCGTCGCGATGTAGTCCGTCGCGCATCGCGCGCTCGAAGGCAGGATAGGACCATGCGCCGATACCGGTCTCGACGTCGGGCGTGATGTTGGTCGCGTAGATCGTGCCGAACGGCGTTTGAAGCGCGCGGCCGCCGGCATTGAGCGCGCCGCCAATCGTGGTGTGGCACTCCGCGCAATTGCCGAGCGCGGCAAGCTGCTGGCCGCGGGCGATGGTCGCCGCGGAATAGACCGATGCATCGGGCCGCGCGATCGGTGCGATGGCGCGCCCGGGCAAGAGGGCGGCGCCAATGCCGATCGCGGCGGTGCAGACGGCGGCAATGGTCGCAAAGATGCCGGCGCGTTTGGCGAATGGATTCTGCCAGATGCGGGATGGTTTTGGCGCGGCGGGCGCGGGCAGAGCCTGCGGCACGGGCGATGTTTCACCGTGCAATCCCTTCAGGATACGCTCCGGCGTGAACGGTGGCTCGCGGAAGCGCACGCCGGTGGCATCGAAGATCGCATTGGCGATCGCCGCCGCGCTCGGCACCGAAGCGGATTCGCCGACGCCGAGCGGCGGCTGGTCCGGCCGCGGCAACATCAAGACGTCGATCTTGGGCACGTCGGGGAAGGGGATGATCGGATAGGCGCCCCATTCGCGCGCCGCCACCGCGCCGCGCTCGAACGAGACCTCCTCCATCAGCGCGCGGCTGGTGGACTGGATGACGTTGCCGTGAATCTGGTGGCGCACGCCATCGGGATTGATCATCAGGCCGGAGTCCTGCCCGGCGACGACGCGCGTCACGCTGACGTCGCCCGTCGTCTTGTTCACGGCGACGTCGGCGACCCAGGCCGACCACGCCGCGCCATAGCCGGGAAACTTGCTGTGGACGTAGAGCGCATAGGCAAAGCCGCGCCCGTGCACGACCTCGCCGTCTTTTTCTTCGCGGACGGGTCGCGGCGTCCAGCCCGCGCGCTCGGCGACCGCATTGACGAGATCGACGGCGCGCTGGTCTTTCAGGTAGCGCAGCCGGTACTCGATCGGGTCGACGCCGGCTTCCGTTGCGGCCTCGTCGATGTAGGATTCATGCGCAAACGTGTTCGGCAGCGCCGAGACGCCGCGAAGCCAGGACGCGCGCACGATCGGTGCCATGTCATGGGCGACGACGCGCATGTGGTCGTAGTCGTAAGGCGGGATCGCGGTGCGATCGCCCATCTGGAGAACGGCCGGATCGGGCGACACGCGACCCGTCAGCAGCAGCGCCAGCGTTGGCGCGGCGTTCGAGGGATAGCGTGTGGCAAGGTCGTAAGCAGCGACGCCGCCGTCGGCGTTGAGGCCGCCATTGACGTCGACGAGCTGCGCGGTGCCCTTGGGCTCCCAGGCGTGCTCCTGCTCGCGCGTCAGCTGAACGCGCACGGGGCGGCCGACCGCGCGCGACAGCAGCAGCGCGTCCGCGGTGACGTCGTCGGCGCAGTTGCGGCCGTAGCAGCCGGCGGCCTCCAGCCGGATGACTTCGATCTCKCTCTCGGGACGCTCGATCAGCAGCGCCAGATCCCCGCGCAGCAGATGCGGATTCTGCGTGCCCGACCAGACGCGGATGTTGCCGTTCTGGAAGTCGGCTACCGCGCAGGACGGGCCGATCGACGCATGCATCTGGTACGGCCACACATAGGTGCGCTGCATCGGCTTGGCAGCGCCTGAAATCGCCGCATCGACGTCGCCCTTGTCGATCAACGTCCGCGGCGTCGTCGGATTGGCGCGCAGCGCGGTCTCGACATCGGCGAGGTCGGTGAGATCAGGCGTCGGTTTCCAGCTCACCTTGAGCTGTTCCGCGGCGCGAATCGCATTCTCCTCGCGCTCAGCGACTACACCGACGAAATCGCCGATGCGCACGACGTCCATGATGCCGGGAACGTCGCGCACCGAGGATTCGTCGACTGCGATCAGGCTGGTGCCGACGAACGGGCCGGCGTCGACGCCGGCATAGGGCGGACGCACGACACGGCCGTGCAGCATGCCGGGCAGGCGGATGTCGTGCACGAAGGTCAATTCGCCCGTGGCCTTCGCCGGCAGATCGACCCGCGGCATCGACTGGCCGACGATGGCGTATTCGCCGACAGGTTTGACGGCGACGTCGTCAGCAAGCTCGAGCCGGATCGCCTCGCCGCCGATCAGCTCGCCATAGCTGACGCTGCGGTTGTCGTGCCCGCGCACGAGGCCGTCTTCGACTGTGAGATCGATCGCCGGCAACTCCAGCCGCTCGGCCGCGCGCGCGATCAGGAACTGGCGGGCCTGCGCCGCGGCCTTGCGCAAGGGCACGGCGGTGATCTGGATGGTTTCACTGGCGATCGTGGCGCCCTGGTTCGGCACCACGGCGGTATCGCCAAGCACCACGACGACGCGCGCAAAGGACACGTCGAGCTCTTCGGCGACGATCTGGCCGAGCGCGGTGCGGATGCCGGTGCCGAGGTCGACATGGCCATTGTAAGCGGTGACCGAGCCATCCGCGGTGATGCGGACGAAGGTCTCGGATGTGCATTCGTCCACCGTGTGGACGACGACGAGCGAGCCCGATTGCCGCTCAGCTCCGTTCGAGGCAGGGGAGGCCATCAGTCGGCGGCCTCAGTGAGTTGACCCGATGCGCGCATCACGGCGCGCAGGATTTCGACATGCGTGCCGCAGCGGCAGAGATTGTAGCGCAACGCCGCCAGCGCTTCCTGCTCGGTCGGCCGCGGGTTGATCGCGAGCAGCGCCTTGGTGGTCATGATCATGCCGTTGAGGCAATAGCCGCATTGCGCGGCCTGCTCGTCGATGAAGGCTTGTTGCACCGGATCGGGCTTGTCGCTTGTGCCGAGCCCTTCGAGCGTCACGATGTCGCGTCCCGCACAGCCGCCGATCGGGATGACGCAAGAGCGCGCGGCGGCGCCGTCGATCAGGACAGTACAGGTGCCGCATTCGCCGAGGCCGCAGCCATATTTCGGACCGTTGAGCGCGAAGTCGTTGCGCAGCACATAGAGCAACGGCGTCTGGCGCTCTGCAGTGACCTCGTGGATCCTGCCGTTCACGGTGAGGCGGATCGGTGTCTGCGTCATCCCTGTTCCCAAGCCCCGCGACGATCGGGTCGCAAAAATTGTACGTTGCGACGATACCGTTTGTACACAAACGTGCAAGCGGCCATGCCGCAGTGCAGCGCGACTGCCCGCTTTGTGGACAAAGGCGGGAGGCAAATGAGGTTTTATTCGGCAGGCGCATCTTTTCGCGCGCGCCGCCGCTTGACAGCTATCGGGACCGCGCGCAACATCGTTCGTATACGAATGATAACCGCAGTGTCCGCTGGCTTGCACATGGTGACTGAAACGACGAGCGCCGCCACCGACAAGATCCGCTGCGATGCCTGTCCGGTGATGTGCTACATCAAGCCGGGCGCGGCAGGCGCCTGCGACCGCTATGCCAACCACGACGGCAAGCTCGTTCGCGTCGATCCGCATGTGATCCTGGAGCGCACCGTCTCGCATGGCGGCAAGCTCGTGCCGTTCAGCCGCACGGAAGACTGGGACGGCAAGATCGTCCACGAACCCTCGACCTTCGTCACTGCGATCGGCGCGGGCACGACCTATCCTGACTACAAGCCGGCACCGTTCATCGTCTCTGCGG
>NZ_JBFUES010000156.1:0-10311 GCF_056403875.1 Bradyrhizobium sp. P2_E8 | reverse complement strand
GAGCCGCATCGCGCGGGTTTCGGCTTTGGCCTCGCGGTTGCGGTCCGCACCAGCGAAGGGCTGTCGTCGGTCCCCGGCAATCCCGGCGAGTTCACCTGGAACGGCGCGTTCGGGACGCAGTTCTTCTGCGATCCCAACGAGCGGCTTGTCGTAGTGGTAGGAACGGCGGCGCCCGGTGAGCTCCGGAAATACTATCGCGAACAGGTCCAGGACATCGTCTATGGCGCGATGGTGAAGTAGCGTCAGCGCACCTTGATAGAGAAAGGGCGGCCGATCGGCCGCCCTCTAGAATCCAGCGTCAGCTTAGGACGCCGTATTTCTTGAACCAGGCCTCGGCCTGCTTCCAGGCATCTTCCGCGGCGTCCTTGCGGTAGCTGCCGCGGTAGTCGGCATGGAAGCCGTGCGGCGCTTCGGGGTAGATCTTGAATTCAGCCGTCTTCTTGTTCTGCTCGAGCGCCGCCTTGAGCTGCTCGACCTGGGCGACGGGAATGCCGGTATCGGCGCCGCCATAGAGGCCGAGCACGGGTGCCCTCATCTCGGGTGCGAGCTGGAGCGGGCTCTTCGGCCACAGCGGGTTGGCGGGGTCGACCACCGTCCCATAGAAGGCGACACCCGCCTTGAGAGTACCGCCGTGAGCGGCATATTCCCAGACGGTGCGCCCGCCGCGGCAGAAGCCGATGATGCCGAGCTTGGCGGTTTCGCCGCCCTGCGATCCCGCCCACGCCACCGTCGCATCCAGATCGGACAGCAGCTCGGCGTCCGGCTTGACATTCACGACCGCCAGCAGGTCCTTGATGTCGGTGACCCTGGTCAGGTCGACGCCCTTGCGGAAGTAATAGTCGGGCGCGATTGCGAAGGCGCCGAGCTTGGCCAGGCGCCGCGTCACGTCCTTGATGTATTCATGCAGGCCGAAGATCTCCATCGCCACGATGATCACCGGCGCCTTGGTGTTGCCGGCGGGGCGGGCGAAATAGGCGGGCATCTCCTCGGAGCCGACCTTGATCCTGGCGTCGCCGGCCTGGAGGCCGCTGGTGTCCGTCGTGATGATGTCGGCACGGACTGGACCTGCCGCGAGCGTGTAGCCGGCGGCGACAGCCGCGGTGGCACTCATGAATCCGCGGCGCGAGACCGGGGCAACTTTCGTCAGCCCGACGACGTCGGATGTCATGGTCGTTTCGAAACTCATCAGTCTATCCTTCCTGCTGCCTGCGATGGTACCCCCGGGGGCGACGCATTCGCCAATAGTCGCCGGGGAAACGCAAATCACCAGCCTGCGAGCATGTAGTCTTCAGGCCTGCATGAGCCGGATCGAGATGATGCCGCGGGCCGGCGATCGTCCGCGCGCAAGGCCACGCGCAAGCTTTCCGGATTTGATCGTGTGCCCGATTTAACCGCGTGGCTGCGCTGCGGCGCAACATCCGTTAACCGAAAACGAGGGTTCTTCCGCCGCACCTCACGCGGTCAGAAGTTGCAGGCGCTCCGCCCCTTCGCGCAATTCGAAACGCTTCGCCGCAACAAATGGGCTCCATGGTGGCCGCAACGACACATCATGTTGCCCGGATGTTGCGCGCTATCGGAATCCCGCACGCGAGCCGCCGTCATTTGACTGAAATTTTCAGAAGAGTTGAGCCGTGCGGTTTACTCGAACTTTCTTTGTGACGCTCTAGTTCCACGGCCGGAAGTTCCATCTCCGGAAACGGAGAGACGTCTTCCAAGTACGCCCCGCCGTCCGGCCCAAGGATCGCCCGAGAGTTTCATTCTCGTCCACCCAGATTGCGCTACCCGAAGGCTCAATTGAATAAAGCTTTATCCGACCTGGATGTGAAATGAATTTGGCTCGCGAATCGATTGAACTGTTGGAGCAGGTCGCACGAATCCTGTGGTTCGAAGGCACCAAGCACGGCTTGCGCGACCGCGAGTGGATGGCGCTGCGCTTCCTCTCCCGCGCCAACCGGTTCTCCCGCACGCCCTCGGCGCTCGCGAGCTACGTCGGCACCACGCGCGGCACCGCCTCGTTCATCATCGGTGAGCTCGAGCGGCTCGGCTATCTCGAGCGAAAGCGCTCGGCCAAGGACAAGCGGTCGGTGATGCTGAGCGTCACGCAGCAGGGCAAGAAGTTCCTGGCGCGCGACCCCGTCAGCGTTCTCGTCGAGGCGATTGCCGTTCTCGACGACGAGGCCAAGATCCGCTTCCGCGACGCGCTCCGCCACGTGCTGGACCAGTCGGACGCGGCCGAGCAGCGGCACCATACCGACATCTGCAAGCGCTGCATCTTCCTCCGGGAAGATCGCACCACGGCGGACGGCAAGACGACGGTCGAGTTCAGCTGCCGCCTGTTTCGCGCGCCGATCGCGGAGCCGGAGGTCGATCTGCTATGCACCAGCTTCGAGCATCACCGCCAATAGAGGGCGCCGTCGATCAGGGCGTTGCCTTGCGCGACGAATAGATCACGCCCCCGCTGGATTCGACCACTAGGCGCCCGTTCTCGTTCCGGATCTCCTCGATGCGGCCAAGGCCGGGCACCTGCTGCCCCAGCACGGCCTCGATGACGCCGTTCGGGCTTTGCAGGATCGCAATCCCCTCATAGGCCTGGCGCACCGACCAGCCCTTGACCACCTTCCGCGGCGCCGATGCGCGCTCGGAGGGAGGCACCGAGCCCGTGACCTCGGGCGCTGCGAGCGAAGCCATCATGGGCGCGGCCTGTGACGGCTGCGATTGCGCCAAAGTCGGCGCCGGAGCCTGGGCTTGCGCCTGGGCGAGCTTGTCGAGCTTCACCGTCGAGGACGAGCTCACCCGCTCGATGCGGTCCAGATTCTCCGCAAACCTGCCGAAGCGATCATTGGTCGCCTTGCTCGATTGATCGACCGCGGTGCGCAGGCCGTCGAGATTTTCGGACACGCCCGACACCTGCTTGCGTAACTGGGCGACGGTCTCGCGCAGATTCCTGATCTCCGTATTGGCCGCGACATTGTTCTGGGCGGGCTGCGTGGTGAGATAGGCGATCACGCCGGTGCAGGCGCAGACCACCAGCACGGCGGCGACCGCCAATGTCGCGAGCGGCGCGACCCAGGTCGGCCGGGGCGGCGGCGGCTTGGCCACGATCACTGCCGGCTTCATCACGACTGGCGCAGGCTTGGGTATCGCCATCTTGTCGAGGCGCGCCTTGGCGCGAATGCGCTTCAGCCCCTCGAGCGCCTCTTTCGCCAACGCTTCGTCGCTCGCCGCAGCCGACGCACGCTTCGCGCTCGCGGCGGGCTTGGCCGTTTGCGTCGCGTTGTCCTTTGTATTGCCTGGCGCCGGAGCCGGCTTCGCCGCCGCGGAAACGTCAGCAGTCTCGTTGGGACGAGCTCTTCCATCGGACAACATGCAAGAATGCTCCGTTCGGTTCGATCTATCGAACGACGAATTTATTTGTCGAAGCTTGCCCGAAACGTGCGCATCGAAAACTTTTCATCGCGCCCGACGCGACGTCGCATGAGTCGAAAGCGTCACGCACGTGGCGAGAGTGCGACTCGAAAGACACACCCTCGCCAAGATTTCGCCAAGCTGGAGTCGCCTCGCCGTACATGAGTCGAATTGTCGCATGTGGAAAAGCGGTGGAGAGAGTCAATCCGGGGTTGAAAACCCCTCCATGCGCCTACCCCGCAGCAGCACCCAAAACAGCTGTGATTATACGGGGATGCGGAACTATAGAACCGTCACGGTGCAAAACTAGTTCGGAATCCAAATCAACTGATACGTTTGAATATATCAAGAAACAACTCGAAACAAACCAACAGCATCAAACACACATAGCAATCGCTTTGTTGCGCGCGCTTGATCGGAAATCGGCAATTGTTACGGTCCTACTCAAGTGATTCTCGCCAGTTGGCGAGGAGATCAGCAAAGTTCGGTAGCGTTCGGACGTGATAAGCAACTTGACGCAACTGTTCTAGGTCGCTGTCTCAATCCGCTCCGCGAGGTGATCCGCAAGACACCCGCCGGGCCTCACGCAGTAAGCGTTCAGTATCGAGTCGAAGTAACAGGCCCGCGGAAAACGCAGGCACTGAGTGCGTAGGGCTGCCCGCGAATATCGAAACCATAACAACGGTTCGCGGGATGGAAATATCGTCAAACAGCATGGTCGCCGGGCCGGGCATCACAACAACCCACCGGCCGCGACAAGTGCGAAACAGGGGCGAAAGACTGATGTATATTATCGTTGATGATCGCGAGAGCGTCGCGAACAGCTATGTTGGAGGGCTCGTTCGCGAAGGCGTATCGTCGATCGGCTTCTCCTCCGGAGAATTCTGGGACTGGCTGCAATCTGCGAGTGAATCCGACCTGGCAGCGGTCGACGCCTTCCTCCTCGGGGACTGCGACGCCCGCGGAAGCCTGCCGCGGGCGATGCGCAAGCGCTCCTCGGCGCCCATCATCGCCATGAGCGGCCAGAAGATGCTCAAGAGCACGCTGGAGCTGTTCGAATCGGGCGTTGACGACGTCGTGTACGTGCCGATTCACCTGCGCGAGATACTCGCCCGAACGGCCGCGATCGCGCGCCGCCGGGTGGGCGAGCTACCGAGACCCTGCGAGACCAGGATCCAGGTCTTCTTCAACGGACGCGACCCCGAGATCGCGGGCCACGCCCTCACCCTGCCCCGCCGCGAATTGCGCATTCTCGAATATATGGTCAGCAACCACGGCAAGTGGATCACCAAGACGCAGATCTTCAACGCGGTCTACGGCATCTTCGAGTCGACCTTCGACGAGAGCGTGATCGAGAGCCACGTCAGCAAACTGCGCAAGAAGCTCCGCGACCGCCTCGGCTTCGACGCGATCGTGGCCCGGCGCTACGTCGGATACCGCCTCAACATCCCCGCCGGCGAGACCGTCGACGTGCCGATGCAGGATCTCGACGAGGTCGGCATCCTCCTCAACAGGGCGCATGCCGTCCCGGCGGCCTATCCAGCCGGAAACTGACGCGGCAGAGCGCTGCCGCGGAAAACGACAACGGCCTCTGCGGAGCACCTTCGCAGAGGCCGCTGCTCTTTCAGCGGCGGAGACGGCAGAACGCAGGCCTCGCGGCACGAGGCGCCGCCATACCAAAGCGCGACGAGATCAGGCCCGCTTTGGAATCCTGGTCGAGCATGGTCCTCCCGGAAAGCCGCTTCGCGCCTGTCCGGACCACGCTCTAGGGCTTTTGCTGGAATTCTTCTTTCGAGACGTAGTTGAAGTCCTCGACCAGGACGTCCTGGACGACGTCGGCCTGCATCCGCTGGTTGACGCGCTGCTTGATGCCCGTCGTGAGGATCGAGAGGTCGTAACGGGCGAGCTTCCTGAAATCGAGGCGGTCGTCGGCATAGATCCTGCGGAAGGCCTCATCGACGACGAACGGCTCCGGCGGAACGTTGAGCTGGTGCATGGTCCGCGCCTCCACGGTGTAGACGAAGCGCGCGACGATGTAGCCCTGCACATTGCCGTTCTCGACCATGGGCACGCTCAGCGCCCGCGTCTTCTGGTATTGGAGCCCATCGAGATATGCGTCCTTTGCCGGCAGCAGGCTGCCGTTTTCCTTCCAATAGGCCACGGCGTAGCTCGTGCCTGCCGTGAGGATGCAGACCCAGAGCCCGGCAAGCACGAGTCTGATCATTTTCCGTCCTGCGCTTCGCGACCGGTGTAGGTGCCGTCCGAATCGGCATCCCTGATCGCCTTGACGATGATGGTCGCGACCTCGCGCACCGCGTCGTAGTGCATTTCGAGGATGGAACGATTCCGCTCGAGCTTCTCGCGCAACCGCTGGATCTCCTCGGTGATCTCAACCTCGCTGCCGAGATGCATCCGCGCCCGCATCAGGCGGACGAACTCGAGCATGCTCCGGCTCTTGCGGGCGCTGAAGTCGTCGAAATCGATCTTCTTGCCCGTAGCGAGCGCAACCGTCTCCTCCTCGACGATAGCCTCGAGCCGGCGGATCGCCGCCAGAAGGCCGCGCACCTCGTCCGCTCTCGCCGCCTCGGCGCCGTCGACCACCGCCTCGCCGCCGACGTTCGACAGCAGCACGGGCAACAGCGCATCGTCCGATGCTGCTTCAACCGTCATTGCCCCGGTGTCCACGACCGGCTGCTCCATCACCAGGGCTGCCGCGCCTTCTTGTGCCTGCATTGGAAATTCACCCCTCAACTTCTGTCACCCATTCTCGGATCATCATCCGGCCTTCCCCGTCACGTCCGGTCCCTCCGGATGCGCGCCGGCAAGCTGTCTCGCAATGCCGATGCCCTTGCCCTTCGCGAGCTGGTTGCCGAGCTGCTCCGCCAGCATCGACTTCCAGACGCTGCCGGCGGTCCCCTTGCCGAAGAGTTCCTCGGATTCCTTCGGCAGCATCGTCTCGACGAAGGTCTGGAGGATGAACGCCTCGAACTTCCGGTAGACGTCGCCGGACGCCGGCGCCTTGATCACCTGCACCGGGGCCCCGTTCACCGCCCCCGACTGCGCTTCGGAAACCTGCGCCGCGGGTTGACCGGCAGTAGCCGCCTCGGCCTTGCCGGCCTCCGCGTCCATCGTGGCGGCGAAATCGGCGTTCGACGATTTCAGCGCATCGAGCTTCGCGGTCGCCGCGCGTTGCGTCACGGGGTCGGCGGCCTCGAGAACGTCGAGGACGAGGTCGGGCGTCGCGGTCACGATCATGTCTTGTTCCGGCTGGCTGGCCGTGGCGTCCACTCGCGCACGGTGAGGCTTGTTCCTGTCATCTCCTCGAGCGAGCGCTTTTCCGCCTCGCGAAGCTTGTCCGCGAGCGCCGCCTTGGCGACTTCCTCGAGCTGTTTCACACGCCGGCTCTCCGCACGAACCTGGTCGAGCTGCCGCGAAGCCTGCTCCTTCACGGCGCGCGCACCGACGCTCGTCCTGTTGAGGCGCCGCGCGATCGACTCGCTCGACGATCCCGCCGGCGGCCTCCCCTCGTTCAGCGCCCCGACCAGCCATTCCTGCTCGTCCTGCAAGCTGCGCTCCTGCTGCCGCAAGTGTGCGAGCTGCCATTCGGACAGCCGGAGCTGGAGCTTCACGAGCGAGACCATCCGACCGAGCTTGTCTGCGCGCGACCTCATGATGGTCATTCCGCCAGCCAGGACGAGACGCCGAGCATGAATTGCGTCAAGAGCTCGTCGCTGGTGAGATAGAGCAGCAGGAAGCCGCCGAACAGCACGAAAGGCACGGAGATGAAGTAGACGGGAATCGCCGGCGTCAGCTTGTTGATCAGGCCGACCGCCAGGTTGACGATGACCGAATAGACGATGAAGGGGCTCGTGATCCGCAGTGTCAGCACGAACGCCTCCGACAGGCGGCCGACGAGCTGGTCGAGCGCCATGCTGCCGCCGAGCCTGTCGCCGGGATGCCAGACGTCGTAGGAGTTCATCAGCCCGCGCAGCACCTGCCAGTGCTGGTCGGTCATGAAGAACAGCGTGGTGACGGACGCCATGATCAGCGGCACCAGGGCCGGCGCCGGATCGGTGTCGGCGATCGGAGTGCCCGGGATGTTGCTCAGCCCGATCGCACTGGCCATCACGGTCGCCATGGTCTGAAGCGCGAGGAAGAACACGCGCCCGCCGAGGCCGATGACGCTGCCGACCAGGATCTCGGAGCCGATCAGGAGCGCCAGCGTCAGCGGCGCCGCGTTGTCCGTCAGAGGCTTCAGGACCGCGATCAGGATCGGCGTCAATGCAAACGTCGTGACGAGCGCGATGAACAGGCGGACCTGGGCCGGAACGTTGACGCTGGAATAGCCGGGCACGAACATCAGGCAGGCGCCGATTCGGCAGAACACGATGAACGTCACCAGCACGCTGTCGGCGAGGCTGCTGATCACGATATGGCTCCGAGCGCCCTGATCTCGGCGCTGCGCGCAACTTCCACATGCGACAGGACCGGCAGTGTCGGGAACACCCGCTCCAGGATCATCCGGACATAGGGTCGGGCTTCCGGGGTCACCGCCAGCACCACGCTGGTGCCGTTCTCGGTGAACTTGCGGATCGCGGCGCTGGCGTCCGTCGCGAACTGCTCGATCRGGCGCGGATCGGCGTCGAATTCGACGACGTCGCCCTTGGGGTCGCGCTTCAGGCTCTGGTGGAAGGCGAGATCCCAGCGGTTGCCGAGGCGGACCACGTTGAGCACGCCGTTGTCGGAGAGGTCGCCGCAGATCTGCTGGGCAAGACGCGTGCGGACATGTTCTGCGACCTGTTCGGAGCGCCGCACATGGGGCGCGATCTCGGCGATCGCCTCCAGGATCAGATGGAGATTACGGATCGACACGCGCTCGGCCAGCAGGATCTTCAGGATCGACAGCAGGCCCGAATAGGAGATCTGTGACGGGCAGAGATCCTCGATCAGGCGCTTGTATTCGGGATCGAGCCGGTCGA
Organism: Bradyrhizobium sp. P2_E8; assembly: GCF_056403875.1. NCBI lineage: Bacteria > Pseudomonadati > Pseudomonadota > Alphaproteobacteria > Hyphomicrobiales > Nitrobacteraceae > Bradyrhizobium > Bradyrhizobium sp. P2_E8. The sequence goes on along the minus strand of NZ_JBFUES010000156.1, from coordinate 1,927 downwards.
GCAGCGCGCGCATGTCCTTGTAGGACAGGAGCTGGGCGAGATTCGCCCTGATCACCTCGCTCAGATGCGTGAGCAGCACCGACAGGTTGTCGACCGGCTTGCAGCCCTGCCGCCTGACTTCGTCGGTGAAGGCTTCCGTCACCCACAGCGCCTTCATGCCGAAGGCGGGTTCGATCACCTCCTCGCCGGGCACGTCGGGCTTGCCGTCCTTGTCGACCAGCACCAGCACCTCGCCGAGCCTGAGCTCGCCATGCGCGACGCGGGTGTCGTGGATCCGGATCTGGTATCCCTTGGGATCGATCGACAGATTGTCGGTGAGCTTGATCTCGGGAACGACGAAGCCGTACTGCTTGGCGAACTTCTTGCGGATCTTGGCCACGCGATGGGCAAGCTCGGTGYGCGAGCCCAGCAGATGGACCGAAAGGTGGCCGCCGAGCGCCAGTTCGATTTCCGCGGTCTTGAGCGATTCCTTGACGGATTCCTTGGCCTCGGCCTGCGTGCGTTCGTCGGCCTTGCGCGCGTCCTCTTTCCGCTCCCGCGCCGCCTGCCGCCTGGGCAGCGTGTAACCGACGAAGGCCATGACGCCGCCGAGCAGCACGAACGGCGCCATCGGCAGCCCCGGCATGAAGGCGAGCACGAACATCATCAATGCGGCGGCCGACACGGCGCGCGGATAGCCGCTGAGCTGCCGCAGCACGGCCTGCTCCGCCGAGCCCCTGGTGCCGCCCTTGGAGACCAGCAGGCCCGCCGACAGCGACACGATCAGCGCCGGCATCTGCGACACCAGACCGTCGCCGACCGAGAGCTTCGTATAGACGTCGGCGGCGCGCGACAGCGTCAGGCCGTGATGGGTGACGCCGATGATGATGCCGCCGAAGATGTTGATCGCGGTGATGATCAGGCCGGCGATGGCATCGCCGCGGACGAATTTCGACGCACCGTCCATGGCGCCGAAGAATGCGCTCTCCTCTTCGAGCTCCCTGCGCCGGCGCTGGGCTTCCTTGTCGTCGATCAGGCCCGCGGACAGGTCCGCGTCGATCGCCATCTGCTTGCCGGGAATGGCGTCCAGGGTGAAGCGGGCGCCGACTTCCGCGATACGGGTCGCGCCCTTGGTGATCACGACGAAATTCACCGTGACGAGGATCGCGAAGATGATCAGGCCGATGACGAAGTCGCCGCCCATGACGAATTTCGAGAAGCCGGCGACGACATGGCCCGCGGCCTGCTCGCCCTCGCCGCCGCGCGACAGGATCAGGCGGGTGGTCGCGACGTTGAGCGCCAGCCGCAGGATCGTTGCGATCAGCAGCACGGTCGGGAAGGCGGAGAAGTCGAGCGGCCGCTGGATCCACAGCGCGACCATCAGGATCAACGCCGACAGCGCGATCGAGAAGGCGAGGCCGAGATCGATCAGGATCGGCGGTATCGGCAGGAACAGGATCGTGAGCATGGCCACGATGCCGCCTGCAAAAAAGGCATCCGCCCCGAGTCGTCGCGGGTTTGGCAGGCTAGCAGCTAACGTATCGGCCATGGGTCACCGGCAGAGGGTCCGCCCGGTAATCTGCCGCGCAAAGCTTACGCGAGGGTGGTGGCCGAGGCCTCGCGGCTCAGAAGCCGCGCTCGATATGCGAATAGACCATCTCGGTGAAGGTGGAGAGATGTGCGCCGATGAAGGAGCCGGAGATGGCGACGACCACCAGAATGACGATGATCTTCGGAACGAAGGTCAGCGTCACCTCCTGGATCTGGGTCAACGCCTGGATCAGTGCAATGATGGTGCCGACCAGCATCGCCGCCCCGACGGCAGGCCCGGAGGCGACGATGATGGTCCAGATCGCCGCCTGGACGATGTCGAGGGCGTCCCGCTCGTTCATGACTGGCTGATCGTGAGCCCGGGCCCGATCGCGACTTTCGTGCCGTTCTCGAGGGT
>NZ_JBFUES010000155.1:0-10364 GCF_056403875.1 Bradyrhizobium sp. P2_E8 | reverse complement strand
GTCCAGAACGCGGTCGCGCCCTCGCCCGAGAAGAACGAGCAATTGCGCGCGCAGCCGCCGCGCGGATCCCACCACGGCACGAACTGCTGATCGCCGGCAAACTGCGTCACCACCACCGGGCGCGGCCGGCCCCAATAGGTCTTGAAGGTGAGGTTGGTGAGGATTCCGGCCGACAGCGTGATCGTCACCAGCAGGAAGATCACCGCGCGCCCCGACACCATCAGCGGCCGGTCCGGGCGGAACAGCTTGACCACGAGCGCCACCAGGGAGGGCAGCACGAACGCCCAGGCGATCCACATCGCCGCATCACGCGCGACGCCGGCCCAGCCGCTCGATTTGAGCGGAAAGGTCCTGGTTGCGGGATCGAAGAACAGCGCGGCGAACTTGAGATCGAGTTCGGGATAGAGGCCGAAAACGACGCCGATCACGAGCCACAGCGCCAGGGCGATGAAGAGTCCGGTCCGGTTCATGCCGCGCGGTTTAGCGGAGTGGGGAGGGGATGAAAACCCTTTCACCGTCATTCCGGGGCGGCTCGCAGAGCCGAACTCCGGTGCGCCCTTGCCCACCTGAGAATCTCGAGATTCCGGGTTCAGTCCTCCGGACTGCCCCGGAATGACAGCGCCAAACTATCGCGCATCCGGCCTTGAATGCGACGGCAATGGCGGAGGCGGCTTGTGCGGGGGCGGCGGATTGCGCCAGGCGCCGGCGTTGCGGCCGGCGATCAGCCAGTAGACCACGCCGGCCACGATGCCGGCGCCGGTCATGATCTCGAGGTGACGCCGCACGACGCCCTCGAACTGGAACGTGTCGGAGTGAAAGGGAACGAGGCCGAGGTAGCAGGCGAGCCCCACGAGGCCGCCGCCGACGGCATAGGCCAGCGCGCTGCGGATGTAGAGCGCTTCGGTGATCGCGACGATCACCGCCGCCGGCACCAGCGCAAAGCCGGAGACGAAGATGAAACCGAAGCCGAGCAGGATGTCGATCRTGCCTTGATCGACGGGACCTGCGCCGAGATCGGCGAACTCCGGAAACAGCAGCGCGACGACCACGATCATGCCGCCGACGAAGCAGGCGGCGAGAAAGCCGATGAAGATGACGACGAGGCGGCCGATGAGTGCCATGAATAAAACCTATCCTTGCGACCTCAGCTCGCCGGCTCTGCCCGTCCCACCTTGCGCCATAGGCCGGCCGTGCGCCCTGCAATCAACCAATAGGCAGCGCCCGCAACGATCCCGGCGGCGACAATCGCGATGGGATAGGGTCTAATGAGTCTTGGCGTGTTGTGCCCCGGCGGGATGAGTGTCTCCTCAAACGGAGCGACCACCAAATAGCAGACAAGGGCCGTCGCCGTACCGGCAATGAGATAGACCCACAAAGCGCGCCGATCCGTCAGTTCCGTGATCGTCACCGCCACGATTGCAGGCAACACTGTCGCGCCACATAGCACCTTGAAACCGTGGCCAAGCAGTACGCTCATATCTTTCAGAAGGTGCAGGTGTGCGAGCCTTCCAAGCGCCAGAAACGCTTCATATTCCACGACCATGATGGCGTAGAAGATCTCCGCGATCGTGCAAGCGGCCAGAAACGCGAACGCGATGACCGGCAGGCGGCGGATCAGCGCCATCCTTAGTCCGTCATCGCCATGGCGCGCAGCGTCTGGCGTTCGCGGGCCGAGAGCTTTTCGGTCTCCGACTTGAGCTGGCCGCAGGCGGCGAGGATGTCGCGGCCGCGCGGGGTGCGCACCGGCGCGGAATAGCCGGCGTTGAAGATGTATTCGGAGAATTTTTCGATCTGATCCCAGTCCGAGCATTCATAGGCGGTGCCGGGCCAGGGATTGAACGGGATCAGGTTGATCTTGGCGTGAATGCCCTTGAGCAGCTTCACCAGCAGCTTCGCATCGTCGAGCGAATCGTTGACGCCCTTGAGCATCACATATTCGAAGGTGATGCGGCGTGCGTTCGAGGCGCCGGGATAGTCGCGGCAGGCCTGGAGCAGCTCCTTGATGGGATATTTGCGGTTGAGCGGCACTAGCTCGTTGCGCAGCTCGTCGCGCACCGCGTGCAGCGAGATCGCAAGCATGACGCCGATCTCCTCGCCCGCGCGCACGATGTTCGGCACTACGCCCGAGGTCGACAGCGTGATGCGACGGCGGGAGATGCCGATGCCTTCGTTGTCGCCGACGATCAGCAGCGCATCGCGCACGGCGTCGAAATTGTAGAGCGGCTCGCCCATGCCCATCATCACGATGTTGGTGACGCGGCGCGTGCCGTCCTCACGATCGGCCCAGTCATTCAGGCGATCACGCGCAACCATGATCTGACCAACGATCTCGCCGGCGGTGAGGTTGCGCACCAGGCGCTGCGTGCCGGTGTGGCAGAACGAGCAATTGAGGGTGCAACCGACCTGCGAGGAGACGCAGAGCGTGCCGCGATCGGTCTCGGGGATGTAGACGCATTCGACTTCATGCGCCTTCTCGACATTGTCGCCGCTCGGCAGACGCAGCAGCCATTTGCGGGTGCCGTCATTCGAGATCTGCTCGGCCACGACTTCGGGCCGGTCGACGGTGAAATGCTGCGCGAGCTCGGCGCGAATGCCCTTCGAGATCGACGTCATCTCGTCGAAATTCTGGGCGCCGCGGAAATACATCCAGTGCCACAGCTGCTGCACGCGCATTTTGCGCTGCGCAGGTGCGACGCCGATCTCACCGAGCCGGTCGGCAAGCTCGTTGCGCGACAGGCCGATGAGCGAGGGCCTCGCCGGCGGCACATAGGTTTCGAGCGGAGTCTTCTCCACCAATGTTGCGTTGTGCGGCTCGGTCGTCGTTTGCATCAGATGGGCCTAATTGCTTGGTCGTTCCGGGATGGTCCGAAGGACCAGACCCGGAACCTCGAGATTCCGGGTTCGATGCTGCGCATCGCCCCGGAATGACGGAAAAACTTGGAACCGGCCCTATATAGCAACCGCAGCCGCCGATTACGACCGTAGAGCTACTGTCGGCAGATAAAGCCTTAACGCCGACAGTCCTGGGCGATCCGGTCGAGCGCCTGGGCGAGGCCCTTCAGCGAAAACGTGTCGGTCGTCTCCGTTCCCTTGGCCGAGACGCCTTTGACCACGAGATCGGCGGATTTGCGCATGGCTTCGACCATCCGCTCCTCCTCGGCCGCGTTCTTGATCCAGAGGCCGTCGCCCTGCGTGTACATGGCGAAAGCGGCGCCGCCGACCTCGACCGAGGATTCCGATCCCGGCTTCAGCGCGTAGCCGATCATCACCGAGACTTCGTTGTTCACCTTCTCGGCCGGYCGGGTCGAGACGAAGGCATAGGCGGGATCACGCGGCCGGTTCGGCGGATTGGTCTTCGACGACGAAGGCTTGGCCAGTGCAAAGCAGACCTTCTTGCCGTTGGGCGTGGCCGAATAGGCGCCCCAGGTGCCGAACTGGCCGATCAGGGTCGGCTCCGCGCCGCCCGCAACCGCCGCCGCCGGGGCCACCGGCTTGCTCTCGGGTTTCGTTGCGGTCTTTGCGGCCGTATTGGGCGCCGGCGCCGCCGCTTTCGGTGCAGACTCTTTCGGTACAGACTTGGGCGACGGTTGCGCCGTCTGTGCCCGCGCGGAATCAGTGATCCCCCACGCCGTCACGCCGGCCATCAAAGCCAAAAATAGCACCCGCCACATGCTGGAGTGGTTCCCTCAATATTGTGACTGGAAGATGGCCCGGCCGCGCATTGTCCCCGCGGCAGGGATAGCCGGGAAAGTCCAATTTGGGAAGGCAGTTAGCGGGTTAGCAACAGCTAGCCTCGGGATCGCGCGGCGCGCTGGTCGGCCCATTGCGCGTCGGTCCAGCCGAGCAGGTCCTCGGCGCCCGAACTGCGCAAATGGGCGCCACCGTCGATCACCACCATCTCGCCGTTGATGTAGCCGGCGCGGTCCGAGACCAGGAAGCTGGCGAGATCGGCGAGCTCGCCGTGGTCCCCGGTCCGGCCAAGCGGGTTCCGCGCGGTCCAGCCGTCGTCGCGGCCCTCGGGGCGGAGCTGACCGGTTGCTCCGGCGGTCGGGAACGGACCCGGCGCGATTGCGACAGTGCGGATGCCCTTCGGGCCCCACTCCACTGCCAGGCTCTTGGTCATCGCCAGCACCGCCGACTTCGCCATCGCGGACGGCACGGTGAAGGCGCGGCCGGTGATGGTCGAGGTCGAGAGGATCGAGAGCACGACGCCGCCGTGCCTGCCGTCGATCCAGCGTTTGCCGGCAGCGAGCGTGCAATACATCGCGCCATGCAGCGTCGGCGCCAGAATCGCATCCGCGGCGCGGAAGGAGAGATGTTCGCTCTGGGCAATGAAGGTCGCTGCGGCATTGTTGACGAGAATGTCGAGCGGCGCCTCGCGCCAGATCGCGTCCATCATGCTCTCGACGGCGGCACCGTCGCGGATATCGCAGGCGATGGTCGTGACCTTGCCGCTGGTCTGCGCGCGCATCTCGGCTGYGGTTGCCTCGAGCCGGTCGAGCTTGCGGCCGCAGATCACGAGCTCGGCGCCGAGCGCGAGGAAGCGGCGTCCCATCGCGGCACCGAGGCCCGAGCCGCCACCGGTGACGAGAATGCGCTTGCCCCTCAGCAGACCCGTTTCAAACATCGTTTGAATCCTCCTTCTTTCTTTTTCGTCATTGCGAGCGAAGGGAAGCAATCCAGACTATTTCCGCAGGACGGATTCTGGATTGCTTCGCTGCGCGCGCAATGACGCAAGGATAGGCCTGCGCGCTCCCTTAGACAAAGAATCCGGATTGTAGGGCTGCGCTAAATCCGGCAGAAACGAGCCAACTATAATTCCACCTCGAAACGCCTGGGTGCCGCCATGAAAGCCATTCTCTGCTCGCAATATTGCCAGCCCGACGATCTCGTGCTCGCCGAGGTGCCGGATCCGGTGGCAGGTCCCGGCGAGGCCGTGATCGCGATCAAGGCGGCGGCGCTGAACTTCTTCGACATCCTGATGATTCAGGGCAAGTACCAGATCAAGCCGCCGTTCCCGTTCTCGCCGGCCGCGGAAGTCGCCGGCGTGATCGAGAGCATCGGCCCCGGCGTGACCGACCTCAAGGTCGGCGATCGCGTGGTCGCCTCCTGCGGCCATAACGGCGCGCGCGAGAAGATCGCGCTGCCGGCGGCATCGATCGTGAAGATCCCGGACAATCTCGATTATGACCGCGCGGCCGGCATCATCATCATCTACGGCACTGCGCTGCATGCGCTGGAAGATCGCGCCAGCCCCAAGCCCGGTGAGACGCTCGCGGTGCTCGGCGCGGCCGGCGGCACGGGCCTCGCCGCCTGCGAGCTCGGCAAGCTGATGGGCCTCAAGGTGATCGCCTGCGCCTCGTCGGACGAGAAGCTCGAATTCGCGAAAGCCCATGGCGCCGAGCTCACGCTGAACTACGGCAAGGAAGATTTGAAGGAAGGCCTGCGCAGGCTCACGGATGGCAAGGGCGTCGACATCATCTTCGATCCGGTTGGTGGCGCGTATGCCGAGCAGGCGCTGCGCTCGATCGCCTGGGAAGGCCGCTTCCTCGTGATCGGCTTTGCCGCCGGCGACATTCCGAAGATGCCGCTGAACCTCGCGCTTCTGAAGGGCTGCGACATCCGCGGCGTGTTCTGGGGCGCCTGGACCCGGCTCAATCCCGCCAAGAACCGCGCCAATCTCGAGAAGCTTGTGAAGTGGACGGCCGAAGGCAAGATCTCATCGCATGTCGATCGCACCTTCCCGCTGGCACAGACCGCGGACGCGCTGAAGGTGCTCGCGGGACGCCAGGCCATGGGCAAGGTGATCCTGCATCCGTGAGATGATGCGGGCGACGGCGCGACGCTGTCGCTACGCACACAGCTGTCATCGCCCGCCTTGGGCGCTCTTGCGCACCGGGGCGGGCGATCCAGTATTCCAGAGGCGGTCGTGATTGAACCGAGAGGCCGCAGCGTCCCGGATGCCGCGGTCAAGCCGGGGCGGCGGAGTGCGCGGCAGGCAGCGTGAACAACGCTGACTTCGCGCAGAATTGCGCGCAACCGCCTGGTAGCGCCTTCTCAACCATCATCGCCAAAATTGCGGTGCACTCCCCCGCGCCGCCCGAATCAAACCCAAATTTTTCCCGATTCGCCCCAACCGTTGTCGCTTTTTAGGCTGATTCAAATTGCGATTTACCGGTTCCAGTCTGCAGGGCGCTCCTGGACAAAAACAAGAAAACTAAAACCGGCATTGCCCCGCGTTGTGTCAGTATTTGGGGGAAGCATCACCATGGAGACGACGGCATTCCGTCCGTCCTGGGGGTCGAGGGCGCTCGACTCCGAACAAGCGGCATCACATCCGTCCACCGCATCCTACATTCGTGCGCGCGCTGAACGGATCGATCCTTCATCGCACGATCCCATGCCACTGTTCTTGTCCGATCCGCTCAGCGCGCCGGATCCACGGGAATTCGCGCCATTGGCCGTGCGCACCAGGGCCAGAAGCGTCCGGCGCATTCTCGCTGCCGTCCTCGCCGCGTCGGTCATCGCGGTCCCGATCGCGCTGTTTTGGTCCGACATCAACCGGATGCTCACCATCGACGGCACGTCGTGGATCGGCGCGGCCGCGAACGAGGCCGCGGCTCCCGCCAATCCGCCCGCCGCACGGCAGGGTCCGGTCAAGGATGCCGCGCGTGTGACCAACACGATGCTGGCGAGCGCTGAGGCGCAGGATGTTCCTGCACCGGCGGCGCCCAGCCGCGAGGCGATCGCAACCGCCTATCAGAGCGCGCTCCAGGCTCAGGCACCCGCGTCTGTACCGGCACCGGTCGCCGCACAGCCCGCGCCACCGCCGCCAGCCAGGAGCCTCGACGCCGACACGTTGGCCGGCTTGATGGCGCGCGCCAAGAGCCTGTTGACCATCGGCGACATCGCCGCGGCGCGGCTGCTGCTCGAGCGCGCGGCGAATGCGCAGGATGCGACGGCGGCGTTCCTGCTGGCGCAGACCTACGATCCAGCCGTCCTGGGCACCAAGGACACGCGGAGCATCACCGCCGACGCCGTCGCCGCACGCGACTGGTACCAGCGGGCCGCCAGCCTCGGATCGGCGGAAGCGCGAAAGCGCCTCACCCAACTCTCGAACTAGAACTCTTCAGAGGATATCATGCGTAACGCTTTGGGAATGGCGCTTGCCGCCATCATGACGATCTGCGCGTTCGCGGCACGCGCCGATCAGACCGAATACGATCCAGCCAAGGTCTCGGACAGCCTGAAGGCGATCTTCCAGTTCGGCTCGACCTCGACCAAGCAGTCGCTGAACGCCAACACCGTCACGCTGATAACAGGCACGATCRGCGGCACCTATGTGCAGTTCGGCGCCGACCTCGCCTCGGTGCTCGACGACGGCAACAAGATCCGCGTGCTGCCGATCGTCGGCCGCGGCTCGGTGCAGAGCGTCGCCGACATCCTGTTCCTGCAAGGCGTCGATCTCGGCATCGTGCGCGCCGACACGCTCGACTATCTCGAGCGCAAGGGCTTTGCGAAGGACATCAAGAAACAGTTCACCTATGTGACCAAGCTCTACAATGAAGAGATGCAGGTCATCGCGCCGAAGTCGATCGCGACGCTGAAGGATCTCGAGGGCAAGAAGGTCAGCGTCGATCTGCCCAATGGCGGGACCTTCGTCACCGCGCTGACGGTGTTCGAGCGGCTCGGGATCAAGGCGAACTTCGTCTATGTCGAGCAACGCATCGCGATGGAGAAGCTGAAGGCCGGCGAGATCGACGCCGTCATCGTGGTCGGCGGCAAGCCGTACAAATCGGTCTCGACCTTCGGCAATGACGGCCGCTTCCATCTTGCGAAGGTCGACTATGCAAAGCCGCTCCAGAGCGACTATCTGCCGGCGACGCTGACCGCAAAGGACTATCCGAACCTGATCAAGGAGGGCGAGAGCGTGGACACGATCGCGGTGCCTGCGGTGCTGGCGGCCTATAACTGGGCGCCCAACACCGAGCGCTATCGCAAGCTCGCGCTGTTCGTGGACGCGTTCTTCACGAAATTCCCCGCGCTCCAGAACCCACCCTTCCATCCCAAGTGGAAGGAGGTCTCGCTCGCCGCGCCCCTGTCCGGCTGGAACAGATTACCGGTGGCGCAGCAATGGCTCGACAAGCACGGCGTCGAGCCGGTGACCCGCCAGCGCTTCGAGGCGTTCCTGAAGCAGAGTCCGACGGCAGCGAACGTTTCTGATGCGGACAAGGAAAAGCTGTTCAGACAGTTCCAGGCATGGGACGCGGAGAAGGCGCGAGCGCAGGCGGAGAAGAAGTAGCGGTTGTCGTTGCGACCAGTAGTGTCGCAGGCGCTAGCCACGCACTCACTGTCATCGCCCGGCTCGACCGGGCGATCCAGTACTCCGAAGCGCCAGTGATTGAACCGAGAAGCCGCGGCGTACTGGATTCCCCGCCGGAGCCTGTCATCGGGCTCGCCGAAGGCGAGACCCGGTGGCGGGGAATGACAGCGGAGTGTGTGGCGCCGCGGGCTACTGCGCGGCTTCGGCTCTCGCTTCCGCCTCGTCCACGCCCCGCTTCAGCGCGGCGCGGGCGGCTTCGCGGTGCTCCGTCGTGATGTGGCTGGCGACCATGCGGATGGCGGTGGCGAGCACGGCGGCATCATCGGTGAAGCCGAGGATCGGCATCACGTCGGGGACGAAATCGAACGGCAGGATGAAATAGGCGATCGCCCCCAGCAACGACGCCTGGACATGGCGCGGAGTCTGCCGATCGAACGCGCAGTAGTAGGCCGCGAGCAGTTCTTCGGCGAACGGCAGATGCGCGGCGACACGCTTCAGCTTGCGCCAGAAGCGGCGGCGAACGCCTTCACGATCTTCCGCGAGCCGATCGGCCGGCTCAAAGCCGACGCTGTGTTCGGCAGCCATGCTCCAAAACTCCCCGTTCCGCCGGGAGCGGCGGATCGCCGCATCCCCTGCTGATCACAAGATGGGGATGCAGCCGGTCGCTGCAAGACGTCAGCCCGGTGTAAGCTTGGCGATGGTGTTCATCGCCCTGGCGAGCTCGATGTCGAGCGCCGTGACGCCACCGGCGTCATGGGTCGACAGCACCACCTCCACGGTCTTGTAGACGTTGCGCCATTCGGGGTGATGATCCATCTTCTCGGCGACCAGCGCCGCGCGGGTCATGAAGCCGAAGGCTTCGTTGAAATCCTTGAAGACAAAGGTTTTCCCGATGGCGTCGCGGCCCGAAACTTCGGTCCAATCAGGTATTCCGCCCAGCGCCTGCTTGCGCGCCTCCGTCGTCAGCCGTTCTGCCATGATCGTCTCCGTGCTTCAGGGGAACTTTACCCTAACACCGTGCTTACGCCCGGGTTCATGCGGGATTTGCCCCATCCGCTAACCATGACGGAGAAGTAACCCCGCCGGACAAGAAATTTGCTACAATTGCGGGCGTAAATCGCCGGCCAAGATGAAACTGAGCCTCAAGCGCCTGTTTGGGAGATCGATGACCGGGGGATTGGACCTGGCCGAAGCGCCCACCCCGCCTTCGCCGCGATCATCGGCGCGGAAGACGGCACTCGTGTCTCTGGCGCTGGTGCTTGCGATCATCGGTGCGCTCGTCGGCGGCTACTATTTCGCGATGCGCCCTGTGACGCTGAAGATCGCGGTCGGTCCGGCCAATAGCGACGACCTCAAGGTCGTGCAGGCGCTGACGCAGGCTTTCGCGCAGCACAAGAACTATGTGCGGCTACGCCCGATCCAGACCGACGGCGCCACCGCCAGCGCCGATGCGCTCGCGGAAAACAAGGTCGATCTCGCCATCGTGCGCGGCGACGTCGACGTGCCGAAGAATGCGCAAGCCGTCGCGACCCTGCGCAAGAACGTCGTGGTGCTGTGGTCCGTGCCCGGCAAGGGCAAGAAGAAGGGCGCCAAGATCACCAAGATCGCGCAGCTCGCCGGCCATCGCGTCGGCGTGGTCGGCCGCACCCAGGCCAACGTCAACCTGCTCAAGGTGATCCTCCAGCAATACGGCGTCGATCCCGCCAAGGTCGAGATCGTGCAGTACCCGGCCAACGAAGCCGCCGAGGCGATCAAGACCCAGAAGGCCGATGCCTATCTCGCGGCCGGCCCGGTCAACAGCAAGATCACGTCGGACGTAATCGCGGCTTCCGCCAAGGACAGCGGCACGCCGACCTTCCTTGCGATCGATTCCGCGGATGCGATTGCGCAGAACCATCCGGTCTATGAAGCGTCGGAGATTCCCGCCGGCACCTATGGCGGCTCGCCCGATCGTCCCGACGACGAGGTCAAGACCATCAGCTTCTCGCACCACATCGTGGCGCGCAAAGCCGTGTCCGACACCACCATCGCGGCGTTCACG
>NZ_JBFUES010000154.1:0-10397 GCF_056403875.1 Bradyrhizobium sp. P2_E8 | reverse complement strand
GCGGCATCGTTGTGCGGCGTGCGCTCGCCGTCGAGATAGGGCAGGAACTTGATCGGGCTCGGCCCATCGACACGCTCGCCGAGCGGCGCCAGCAGCGCCGCGGCCGGCGTCTCCATCACGCCGGACAGCCAGGCGAGCGAGGCCGCCGCCGACAGCATCACGCCCATCTGGTGCCAGAGCCCGGGCAGCGCGTGACAGAAGGCATGCACGGCTGAAGCCGGCGCCGGTGCAAAGCGATCGGTGACGCGGAACACCACACCTGAAGTTCCCAGCGACAGAAACGCATCTCCGGGTGCGATGGCGCCGAGCCCGATCGCGCTCGCCGCGCAGTCGCCGGCGCCGCCGGCCACCACGACACCTTTCGCCATGCCCCAGCGCTGCGCCAGGTCCGGCGCGAGCACAGCACTGACTTCGCTGCCTTCGACGAGGCGCGGCATGTGGCGCAGGTCGAGCCCGGTGGCCTGCAGCAGAGCCTCCGACCAGCGGCGCTGGCCGACGTCGAGCCACAGCGTACCGGCGGCATCCGACATGTCCTCGACCATTTCGCCGGTGAGGCGATAGCGGACATAGGCCTTCGGCAGCAGCACTTTTGCGACGCGCTCGAAGATGTCCGGCTCATGCCGCGCGACCCAGAGCAGCTTTGGCGCGGTGAAGCCGGGCATTGCGAGATTGCCGGCGATGGCGTGCAGTGACGGACAGCGTCGCTCGAGCTCGGCGCATTCGGCCTGCGAGCGGCCGTCGTTCCAGAGGATTGCGGGACGTAACGGGCGGCCGTTCTCGCCCAGCAGCGTCGCACCATGCATCTGGCCGGATAGTCCGATGCCGGCTACCCGCGCGACCTCACGCGGATGGCGGGATGCGAGATCATCGACCGCGCCGGTCGCCGCGTCGACCCAGGCGTCGGGATCCTGCTCGGACCACAGCGGCGCGGGATGCGACAGCGCAAGCTCGCGCGCCGCCGTCGCGAGAATCGCGCCGGCTTCGCTCACGAGCACCGCCTTCACACCGGACGTGCCGATGTCCATTCCGAGATACACGCCATCCCTCCCATTCACCTCGCAGCGTGCGATCTTGCGTCGCCTTCCCCGCCACGGGCCATTTCGAAAATCGCCTGCCGCTAGGGCAGATTGTCCCGCATCACGATGTCGATCCTGATCTTCTCCTGTTCGCGCAAGATCGGCTCGCCGCGGGCGAGCGCAAGCAGCACGCGTACGGCGGCGCGCGCCTCATGTCCTGGGTTCTGCGAGATCGCGGCATCCATCACGCCCTGCAACAGCAGCCGGCGCGTCAGCGCCGTGACGTCGTGCCCGACGAACACCACCTGCTTGTCGCGGCCGGCGTCGCTCAACGCTTTGGCGACGCCTTGCGTGCCGGCGCCGACGTTATAAAGGCCGACAATGTCAGAATGCCTGCCGAACAGCCGGGCCAGCAGCTGCTCCGAACGCTCGTCCTCGTCGCGCCCTTCCAGCACCGGCAGCACGGCGAGACCGGGGAATTCCGACGCCATCACCTGGTTGAAGCCGAAAATGCGCTCGGCGTGATCGCGCAGGCCCTGCGAGCCGGCGACGATGGCAACCTTGCCGGACCGGCCGCCGACCAGCCGACCGACCAGCGCACCGGCGGTGCGCCCCGCGGCGATGTTGTCGATGCCGACATAATGGTGGCGCCGCGACGTCGGCACGTCCGACACCAGCGTGACCACTTTGGTGCCGGCGTCGACGAGATCGTTGATCGCGGCGCGGACGCCGGGATGATCCAGCGCCACCACGGCGACGCCGTCGTAATCGCCGAAGAGTGTCTCCAGCGAAACCGCGAGCACGGAGGGATCGAATACGTCGGTTGCGACCATCTCGACACTCAGGCGACGTGCCGAGAGCCACGCCGACATCTCGCCGAGATAGGCCTCGATCTGCTGCATGAACGGGTTCGGTCCGGACGGCATCACGAAGGCAAAGCGGCGGGCGCGGCCGCGGGCGAGCTCTGCGGCGGCCACATGCGGCTGGAAGGAGTTGCGCTCGATGGTCTCTTTGACGCGCCGGACCGTGTCCGGCCGCACACCCGGGCGATTATGCAGGACCCGGTCCACGGTCGCCAAGCTCACGCCGGCCTCGCGCGCGATGTCCTTCAGGGTCAGCGCGGTGGCAGTGAGCGTGTCTGAGTAGCTCTCTTGGGCCATGGCTGAAGGCTAGCAGATGTGTTTTGAGGTACGCAACTCATTTTGAGGGGCGTGTCGGATTTTTCGAGCCCCGGTTGCACCGGGCCCCACCTCGTCGGCGGCCTCAGCTGCCGCTCAGATCCAGCGTCAGGAACAGGCTGTTGGGATCCTCGACATAGCCCTCGAACGGGCCGCAGCGGACGAAGCCGTGCGCCCGGTACAGCGCGTGAGCCGGCCTGAAATAGTCCCACGAGCCGGTCTCGAGGCTGAGCCGTGTCAAGTCGCGCGCGCGGGCTTCACTGATGATGTGGCGGAGCATCTGGCCGCCAAAGCCGCGCCGCCGCGTGGTCTGAAGCGTATGCATCGACTTCACCTCGCCATGGGCGGCCGAAAGTGTCTTCAGCGCGCCGGTGGCGACCAGCGTCTCGCCATCCCATCCGGTCCAGAACGCGACGTCGCTCGCGCGAAGGCCCGCCAGATCGAGCGCATGGGCGCTGCCCGGCGCGGTCTGCGCCCGCGCTGCCGTGACATGATGGTCGAGCAGCGCGATCACGCGCGGATCGAACGTGTCGCCGGTCCGGATCTGCATCGTCACGGCCTCACTCCGCTTGAAAGCCGCATCTGCATGAGGACCATATCGAGCCAGCGGCCGAACTTGCAGCCGACCTCAGGCATGCGGCCAACCTCGGCAAAGCCGAACGAGGCGTGCAGCGCGATCGAGGCGGAATTCGAGGCCTCGATCGCGGCGACCATCGTGTGCTTGTTCAACGCCGTGGCCCGCTCGATCAGCGCAACCATCAGGCCGCGGCCGATGCCCGCGCGATGATGCCGCTCGTCGACATAGACGGAATTCTCGACCGTGTGGCGATAGCCGGGCCAGGGACGGAAATCGCCGAAGGACGCGAAGCCGACCACATCCCTGCCCTTCATGGCGACCAGAACGGGATAGCCGGCCTCCCGTCGCGCCCGGATCCACGCGCGCCGCGAATCGAGATCAACCGGGCCGTCGGTCCAGACCGCCGTGGTGTTGATTGCGGCATGGTTGTAGATGGCCAAAATATCTTTGGCATCCTCCAGCATGGCGTCCCGCACGATCATCGGCATCACATTTTCCCGTAAGAAGTGCCGCGCCGCGTGATGATGACGTAGCGCGCGTCCTGTCTGGTCTCGTTCTCGAAGGTCACCGCACGCATCACGTCGAAATCGAGACAATCGCCCTCGCGCAGGCGCACCGTCTTGGCGTCGATGTGCACGGCGATCGCGCCCTCCAGCATCAGCAGCTGCTGGGTAAACGCATTGCGGCCCCAGGGGCTGTACGGCACCCGCGCGCCGGCCGGCAGGTCGACGACGATGATCTCGAGGCCGCTCGCTGCGTCCGTCGGCGAGGCGTGCCGCCTTCGATAGCCGCTCTCGGGATCGCGCCAGTGCGGCTGGTCGGCAAGGCGCACCAGGCGCTCCGGCGGCTTTTCGGCCAGCGCCACCACGTCGCTGAGCGACACGTCGAGCGCGGCGCAGAGCTTGCCGAGCAGCGAAGCCGTCGCACTGCTCTGCGCCCGCTCCACCCGCCCGATCATGGCCCGGCTGACGCCGGAGCGCGCTGCAAGTTCGTTCAACGTCATGCCCGCCTGCGTCCTCAGGGTCTTCAAGCGACGACCGATCGCGCGATCGAGTTTCTGCTGGTCCATGGTCTTCATCCGAACATTGCCCGACACGAGGACCGCACCCATCGGGGCGGGGGGAGCTTAAGCCGGGCGAGGCGCGCGTGCCGGGAGCGAGGAGCTAATATATTAGAATCTTTGCGTCAAAGAGCTTTGATCTACGTCCGCCGTCAATATCGCAACGGCCGGATCGGCAGGGGCAGCCCTAATCCCTGCTGAAATGCGCGGTTTTCGACGCCGGAAGTGTCTGTGTCAAAAGCGACTGGACCTCCGGCGCCACAAGCGCGTGGAACGGGCGGGTTCGGCAACGCGTTCCGTGGAAATCCGCTAGACAAGAAAATCCGACGCCGCGCCGTGGACCTGCGGGATCAGGGATCCATGTGCGAGGTGAAGCGTCATCGCATGATGATCCGCATCGGTCAGCGTCAAAATATCGGTCTGATTGTCGAAGGCCACATTCACGTTGGTGTCGAAGCCATCCAGCACCAACGTCGTGCCTGGCGTATAGTTTGCGATGACACCGGATGTTTGCTTGGCACCGGGCCCGAAGACAAACGAATCCGTACCGGTCAGAACGACATTGCTGCTCAGATTGCCAGTGACCGCCAACGTGCCGTTGTTGACGTAGACAGTTCCAGTCCCGCTCAAATTGTCGACCTTGAGCACGCCACTGTCCAGGACAGTGCCGTTGTTGACGAAATTACCTGAGACGTCCACCTCGCTGCCGGCGCGCACATCGACCAGGCCCGCACTTGTCAAACCGTTCCTGAAGTCGATCGCGCTGCCCTGATCGGCGGTGATCGTTGCAAATCCGTTGAAAACGGCGTCGTCGAAATCGAGCGAGGCGTGCGTGGCTTCGATCAGCCCGCTGTTGGTGACAGAATTGCCGGTGTTCACTTCAAGCGGTTGAGACCCGTTCGCATCGAGCGTGCCGGCGAAGCCGATAATCAAAGTGAGGCTATGGTCTCCGTTTCCGATCGCGCCGGCGCCGTCGATCGTGCCGCCTTCAAGGTCGAGCGTATGATGCGCACCGCTGTTCAGGATCAGGGAGCCCGGATCGAGCTTGATCTCGCCGTTGCCGATCACGACGACGTCGCCGGTCAGGACAGTTTTCGTGGCATTGAAGAGCTCGATCTTGCCGTCGTTGTTCAGCAGGCCGCTGACATTCAGAACGCTTCCGGCACCGTCGTCGAACACGGCGCCAGCCTTGAGTGTCACGTTGTTGAAGGTGTTGGTGCTGCCTGCAACCGATTCGATAAGTCCGCCGGATGTCGCGTCCAGCGAGATCCCGTCGAGATGCACATTGTCGAAGGTGATGGCACCACCATTGGCGACGATCACACCGAGGGAGCCACCGAAGATCATATCGTTCGCGAACGCGAGCGTCGCCTGGGTTTCGTTCAGCGAGCCGAGATCACTGATCAGGCTGTTGCTGATGACACCGGTGCTGCCGGTCTCGTGCAGGCTCCCGGTCACGCCGATACTGATCGTTGCCCCATCGATCGATGTGAAGCCCGTCGAGCCGGTGACAATCAGAACACCGCCGGAAGCGGTGTCACTCACGTCGGTGACCGTGATCGCGACGTTCTTTGTGGTGATTTTCTCCCCGTCGCTGACCGCCACGGTGACGTCATAGACATTGTCGTGGTTTGCGTCTTTCGGCGCTTCGAAGTCGGGCGCAGACTTGAACGTCACATCGCCCGTCGCCGACACGTCGAACAGAGCCGCGTCAGTGCCGGACAGCGAATAGGTCAGCGCGGGACCGTCCACATCAGTCGCCGCGATGTGGTAGGCGACGCCTGTGCCATTCTCCGCGAAGCTTGCCGTCGCGCCCGAGCCGATCACGGGCGCATCGTCGATTCCCGTCAAAGTCACGGTGATGTTCTGCATCATAGGACCGGCGGCGCCGCCGAGGACCAAGATGAAGGTGTCGGTATGGGTCTGTCCGGCCGCGAGCGGAGCGATGTTGGCATGAGAGACATCATAGCTCCACGTCACCTTGCCATCGGTAACGTCGACGGTGGCCGTGACTGTGCCGAGATTGCCGTCTTCCGGTGCCACCGCGGCCGAGTGGGTGCCGGTATAGACCACCGACCGCGATGTCGAAACATGGGCAGCGCCATTGTCCGTCAGCCTCGCTTCGGTGACGGAAGGCGTAGCAAGATCTCTTATGAAGATGTCCCCGAGGCGGTTGGTATCGCCCGGCACCAGAATGCTGTTTGAAGACTCGAATACCACCTTGGTGCCATCAGGCGAGAACGCGGGAGTCCGGCTGTACCCGATCTGAAACGGCAGGCCCCCATTGGTCGAGACGGCCGTGATGGCACCCGTGGTCAGGTCCTTCACATAGACCTCATCGCCATGGACACCTGGCACGAGATTGGTGGCATAGGAATAGAACGCAATCCTGGTGCCATCAGGCGAGAACACGGGTTTCTGGGCTTCGCCGTTGTCCTGCGGGACTCCGTCGGCACTGGCCGATACCAACGTGATCACGCCTGTGGTCAGATCTTTGATGACAATGTTGCCGATTTCGGGATTGGAACCACCCGGCACAAGATTATCGGCAAAGGTATAGAACGCCACCTTGGTGCCATCGGGCGAGAACACCGGGTCGTAGCTGCCGCGATTCCCATGCACGCCGCCGGCGCTGACCGACACCAGTGTGGTGGCCCCGGTGGCAAGATCCTTGATGTAGACGTCGCTGGTGTCGCCAAATCCTGTGTTCGACCCGAACACGATCTTGGTGCCATCGGGCGAGAACGAGGGAGGAAAGGTAAAGCCATTCTCCTCACCGCCGTGGTGTTGATCGTTGTACGGGCTGGGCGCCACGAGTGTTATGGCGCCAGTGATCAGGTCTTTCACGAAGATGTCGCGCAGGTGGTCGGTATCGCCCGGCACGAGATTGTCGGCATCGGAATAGAACGCAACCTTGGTGCCATCAGGGGAGAATATCGGGTTGGTGGTCTGGACGCCGTCCGCCTGTTCCCCACTGGCACTCGTCGATACGCGCGTGAGGGCACCGGTGGCCAGGTCCTTCACGAAGATGTCGGCGCCCGTTGCGAACGCCAACTTGGTGCCATCGGGCGAAAAAATCGGCTGGTAGCCACCCAGCTGGACCCCGCTGGCATCGGTCGACACGAGCGTGATCGCCCCGGTCGACAGGTCCTTCACGAAGACGTCCGCTCCGCCGTTGGTATCGCCGGGCACCAGATTGTCGGCAGTGGACTCGAACGCGACTTTCGTGCCGTCGGGCGAGAACACGGGCTGGTAGCTCCAGCCATCCGCCTGCGCCCCGGTTGCGCTGGTCGACACGCGCGTGAACGCATCGTCGCTGCCACCACCAGCGGTGAAAACAGGTGCTGAATTTGTCATCAATGCCTCCGTTTGCCCGGCAACAGACCGGGTCCGAATGTTTTGTTCGATGATCAGAAACAAGAACGCGGCGCCAATAAGTCGCTGCGGATCAGACTGCTGATCGAAGCAAGTTTAGTGCCCCTGGATGACGAACGCTTGGTGCAGCCGGGCAGGATCAGATAGAGCGTCGTTGGCTGCCTCGCTGCACGACAAGCAATCAAACTGCACCAGCAGTCTTTCACCGAGACGCAGCCGCATGGGGGCCGCGAGAGCGCATGGCACCCCTCAGGGTGACGGTTCGAAAGATCTGTAGGGTGAACAAAGCGAAGCGTGCCCACCACTTCTTGTCATGATCCCGAAAGACAGATGGTGGGCACGGCGCTATGCGCCTTTGCCCACCCTACAACTGCGAGAGCGCATAGCACCCGTCAGCGTCATCTCGTGTCGTCGAGATCAATAAGCCGCTCCATTCTGAAATGCAGCGCGAGCGGTGATCTGTTCGATCGCCAAGAATTGGCCGCTTGAACCGACGCTGGGGAATGGAGCGGGCGAAGGGAATCGAACCCTCGTATGCAGCTTGGGAAGCTGCCGTTCTACCATTGAACTACGCCCGCGGATGCGCTGCTCACGCCCGTCCTGATTAGCCGAGACGGCGCGTCCCGCCAAGCGGTTTGGCGCGACCGGCCGGACGCTTCTTAACGTTTCAGCAAGATTCCAGGTGCGCCGAATTGTGGCGGTGTTATGATCTCGTGTCTGGGGAGAGACGTGCACTGAGTGGGGCGTGTGCATGGTGGGGCGCGGCTACGCGATATTCGACACGGCAATCGGGCGCTGCGGCATCATCTGGAGCAGCACCGGCGTCGTGGCCGTGCAATTGCCGGAGGCGCGGGAGATCGACACCCGCCGCCGGATTTTCGCGGTCCATCCCGAGGCGCGCGAGCAGCAGCCTCCGCTGAATGCCGAGCTTGCGATCGAGGGCATCGTGGGCCTGCTGCAGGGTAACGATCCCGACTTTTCCGACGTCAGCCTGGATGCCGGCGGCGTGCCCGGCTTCAACCGCCGGGTCTACGAGTACGCCTGCACGATCCCGCGCGGAGAGACGCGCACCTATCACGAGATCGCCAAGGCGCTGGGGGCCTCTGGCGCGGCGCATTCGGTGGCGCAGGCGGTTGCGAAAAATCCCTACATGCTGATCGTGCCCTGCCACCGCGCGCTGGARGCCGGCAATTACACCGACCGGCTCTCGCCCTATGGCGGGGTGATCTCCAAGCGGCGGCTGCTGGCACTCGAGGGCGCCCATCCGGTCGCCAGCAAGACGCTGTTCGAGGTGTTGCTGCCCGTTGCCCCGCCGAGGCCCTCCACCTAGATAGGTGGCATGGATGCAACCACGCTGCTGACGACACGCTCGATCACGGTCTCCGAGTTCCGCTGCGATGCGGGGCCGGACGACACGCCGTTTGCGGAGTGCCGCACCGGGCATTCCATCGCCTATGTCCGCGCCGGCAGCTTCGGCTGCCATTGCCGCGCCGGCTTCTTCGAGCTGGTGGCGGGCTCGATGCTGGTCGGCGCGCCCGGCGAGGAATACACCTGCACGCATGAGCATGTCAGCGGCGACGTCTGCCTGGGCTTCTTCTTCAGCGAGGACCTGGTCGATGCCCTCGGAGGACGGCACGAGATCTGGAAGGTCGGCGCGACACCGCCGCTGCCCGAGCTGATGGTGCTGGGCGAACTCGCCCAGACGGCGGCAGATGGCAACAGCGATCTCGGCCTCGACGAGATCGGCCAGATCCTCGCCGGCCGCTTCGTTGACGTCGTCTCGGGCAAGGCGCGCAAGCCGGCCACACCCACCGCACGCGACCGCCGCCGCGCCGTCGAAGCCGCGCTGTGGATCGACGCCAACTCGCATGAAGAGGTCGACCTCGAACAGGCCGCGCGGCAGGCGGGACTGAGCCCGTTCCATTTCCTGCGGCTGTTCTCGGCGGTGCTCGGCGTCACCCCGCATCAATATCTGGTGCGCTCGCGGCTGCGACACGCCGCGCGCCTGCTCACCGAGGACGACATCGCGGTCACCGACGTCGCCTATGACGTCGGCTTCGGCGATCTCTCCAATTTCGTCCGCACCTTCCATCGCGCCGCCGGCGTGTCGCCGACGAAGTTCCGGCAGGCGTCGAAGGGTGAGCGCAGGATCTTCGGGGAACGCCTCGTCCTCAACTGAGACACGTCGGCCGCATCGCAGGTAACAGTCTGTTGACCAGACAGGTGTGACGCGCTGGCGCTTGCGGTACATCGCGCGGTACTACAACCAAAGGGCGACTTGGCGCCCCTTCAACGCGGCGAACCGGCAGATGAACAGTGCCTCGAGTGACGTGATTGCGGCCACGCTGATCGCGCTTGTCGTCGGCCTCGCCTTCATCGCGGGTTGTGCCCTCTATTACGGCCGTCAGATCAGCTCGCGCAGGATTCCGATGCAGTGGGACAGCGACGGTCAGCCGGCCTGGTTTGCACCACGGCTCGTTGGGCTCTGGTTCAGCTTCGGCGTCACGGCGGCCCTTTCCGTGTTCCTGCTCGTCCTCGCCCTTCATGCCCCGCAAAAGCTCACAGCCCTGATCGTGGCAACGATCAGCGTGATTGGAGCGAACATGTGGGTTCAGGTCTATCATCTGAGACGGGTAATCCGGTGGCAAGCGGAGGCACCGGCGAACTAGCCGGACGCCGGTCGCAAGATTCTCCAAGAGCGGCCTGCCCTCAATTGACTAGGTTCGTTTCCGGCGTGCGCCAGTCGCGGCGCGCTTTGCAATGGAGACGAACATGTACGACCACATCGGACTTCGCGTAGCCGATCTCGATGCCGCCACGCGCTTCTACACCGCGGTGCTGGCGCCGCTCGGCTACGTCCTGTGCTCGAGCGGCGACGGCTATGCCGGCTTCGGGCCGAAGGGCGAGCCGGCGCTGTGGCTGCACCTGAACAAGGGGCGGAAGGCCGACGGCGCGCATATCGCGTTTCGCGCCGGGACTCATGACGCGGTCAAGGCGTTCCACAGCGAGGGCCTGAACAGCGGCGGCCGCGACAATGGCGGCGCCGGCCCGCGCAAGGATTACAGCCCGACCTATTACGCGGCGTTTCTGATCGATCCGGACGGCAACAATGTCGAGGCGGTTTGTGTGTGAGCTTTAGCCGCCAGCTCCGTCATTGCGAGGAGCTCTTGCGACGAAGCAATCCAGACTGC
>NZ_JBFUES010000153.1:0-10457 GCF_056403875.1 Bradyrhizobium sp. P2_E8 | reverse complement strand
CGTCGACGCCGTGCTCGACGTCTATTTCCGCCAATGCGCGATTCTGGTGACGGCGCGCGATCTGGCGGTGATGGCGGCAACTCTCGCCAATCGCGGCATCAATCCGGTGACGGGCGCGCAGGTGATCACGCCGCACATCGTCGCCCGCACGCTGTCGGTAATGACGAGCTCGGGCATGTACGACTATGCGGGCGAGTGGACCTATCGCGTCGGCATCCCCGCCAAGAGCGGCGTCGGCGGCGGCATCGTCGCGGCGCTGCCCTCGCAGCTGGGACTGGGCACCTTCTCGCCGCTGCTCGACAATCACTTCAACAGCGTCCGCGGCTTGAAGGTCTGCGAGGCGCTGTCGGCGCGGTTCGATCTGCACATGCTCAACCGCAATGCCGACGTCCGTACCAGCATCATGGCGGACTACGACGTCTACGGCATCTCCTCGCGCCGCAGCCGCCAGCCGCACGAGCAGCAGATCCTCGACGAGCGTCACAGCGACATCCGCATCCTCGAGCTCGTCGGCGCGCTGAATTTCGGCACCATCGATTACGTCACGCGAAGACTCAGCAGTGAGCCGCCGAACGCGCCGCTATTGATCATCGATTTCCGCCGCGTGCCTGACATCACCGCGGCCGGTGCGGAGCTTCTGGGCGAGACGCTGACAGCGCTCGGCAATGCCGGCGTCACCGCGATTCTGTCCGGCCTCGAGGAGACCTCCGCGGTCTGGGCCGCGATCTCCGCGCGCATGGGGGAACCGCGACGGCTGCGCCGCTTCGCGCTGCTCGACGATGCCATCGAATGGGCCGAGGACCAGGTGATCTACCGCTTCGGCGGCTTCACCGACGTGAAGGAGAGCGCGCATCTCGGCGAGCAGGCGCTGCTGGCCGAGCTCGACGCGGACGAGATCGCCGCGATCGTGAAACTATCGACCACGCGCCACTACGCCGCCGGCCAGCGCATCATCGCCGCCGGCGAGCCCGCCAATTCGCTGTTCTTCCTGCAGAGTGGCATGGTCAGCGTGAAGCTGCGGAGCGGCGTGCGGCTGGCCTCGCTCGGTCCCGGCATGGAGTTCGGCGAGATGGCGATCCTGGAGAGAACCCGCAGCGCCGACGTGTTTGCCGATACGCCAGTTGCCTGCCTCGAACTGCCGCTCGACCGCTTTGCCGACTACCGCCGCCTGCACCCGGAGACGTCGCTGAAGATCATGCGCAACCTCGCCGCGATCCTGGCGCGGCGGCTGGTTCTCGCGAATGCCAAGGTGGATCTGCTGAGCGCGTATTAGGGGGCGGGGCCTCCCTAATTCGCACCACCCGCGGGGATCGGCTCCATGCCGCTCGCAATGATCGTGTCGCGGGCGGCGGGGGAGGCGAGGAACTTGATCAAGGCCCGGCCAGCATCGGGTTCTTTCGAAACGGTCGCGATGCCGGCTGAGAAGATCGTGATCTTCTGCAGTTCGTTCGGCAGCGGTCCGACGATATCGATGCCCTGCACCGGCTTCAGTTCGCTGATCTGCTGAAAGCCCAGTTCGGCCTCACCATGCGCGACGATCTCGCCGACCGGCGTGGCCGGGATCTTGCGCGCCTTGTCCTTCATGACATCGGCAATGCCGAGCTTGTCGAACATCTCGGTCGAGACGTAGACGCCGCTGGCGCTATCCGAGTAAGCGATTGTCTTCGCCGCCAGCAGCGCACGCTTGACTGCCTCCGCCGAGCTGATGTCCGGCTTCGGCGCGCCCGACTTCACCGCGATCCCGATCGGCGACCTGGTCAGATCGACCTGGCTGCCGGCAACGACCTTGCCCTTGCTGGCGAGGTCGGTGAGGGCATAGCCTACCATGATCAGGACATCGGCCGGTTCGCCGCGCTCCAGCCGGACCGGGATCGCATTGGTGGTGGTGCCCATCGACGGCCCGAACGCCGTCAGCACCTTGTGGCCGGTGGCTTTCTCGAACTCCGGCACGAGCGCCTGATAGGCCGCCGTCAGACCGCCGGAAATCATCACCCGGACCTCGGCAGCGTCGGACGCGCCAGTCAGCCACAGGACGCCCAAAAGGCCCAAGGCAAGGTTACGGAATGTTGCTGATGTCGATTTCATTGTCGCTCGTCTCCAGCTAACCCCTGCCGCGATAGGGCGCGACGCCTTGCTCCGGGACCCACAGGCCCTTCGGCACCCGGCCGGTCTGCCAGAACACGTCGATCGGGATGCCGCCGCGCGGATACCAGTAGCCGCCGATGCGGAGCCATTTCGGCTTTATCTCGGAGGCGATGCGCTTGCCGATCATCACGGTGCAATCCTCGTGGAAGGCGCCATGATTGCGGAAGCTCGCGATGTAGAGTTTCAGCGATTTCGACTCCAGCAGCCATGGGCCGGGCGCGTAGTCGATCATCAGATGCGCGAAATCCGGTTGTCCCGTGACCGGGCACAGCGAGGTGAATTCCGGCACGGTGAAGCGCACCAGATAGTCGGTGCCCTTTTGCGGATTGGGCACGCGGTCGAGCTGGGCTTCTTCCGGTGTGTGCGGCCATTCGACCGCGCGGCCGAGCTGGAGGGATTTTTTCGCCATCGTCGTCACATCCTTTTGCGGATGCCGGGATGGACGCAATTGGAGCTGCCGTCAACCAGTGGCGATGGTCTGGATCATGACGATCCGGTCGTTGCCGGACTCGCAGCCCCAGAGCTCGCCCGGCCTGCCGTCGAGCTGGCGGACATTGGCATTTGGCTTGTCGCTGGCGAAGACGTTGAACCGCTCGGTCGCGGGATCGAAGCGGACGATGGCATTGGCGGAGAAATCGGTCAGCCAGACCTTGTCCTTGTCATCGACATAAACCGCGTAGGTGCGGGGACGCTCGCCCGGCAGCTTCCAGGTCTTCCAGGAGCCGTCAGCGGGATCGTGCACCGACACATGGCCGCTGTTCCACTCGCTGACCCAGATCCGGCTCTTCGAATCCGACCAGACGCGCCGCGATCCCTGGCTCGGCGTTGGCGGCTCGACCACATTGGCGTTGCCGGTCGCAAGATCGATCTTCGCGATATAGCTGCCGGCGAGCGAGGCGTACCAGACGTCGCCCTTGGGCGTCACCGTGATGCCATAGGGGCCGACGCCCTTGGGCGCCCGGAACACATTCATCTCGCCCGATTTGGGCGCAAGCCGGCCGTAATAGCCGGACTGGCCGGTGAACCAGTAGGTGCCGTCCTTGTCGAACACTCCGGTATTGAGATTGGCGGAGGCGAATTTTTCGGGCAGGCGGAACAGCGTGACCTTGAGGTCCTTGGGCTCCACCCGCGCGATCGCGTTCTGGCCGCCCTCGGTGATCCAGGGCGCGCCATCGGGGCCGATCGTCACGCCATGCGGCGCGGCGCCCTGGCCGAGGCTGACGGTCTTGAAGGTGCCATCCTTCGGATCGAGCCTGCCGAGCATGCCCTTGCCCTGCGCGGTGAACCAGACCGTGCCGTCGGGAGCCGGGGCGAGGTCGTGCAGGCCGATCCCGGCACTGATGGGGAAATATTTTGTCCGGAACGGGCCCTCCTGCGCAAAAGATGGGCGAACGGCGAGGAGGGCAGCGCTGGAGCCGAGAAACTGGCGGCGATTCATGGCGTTACCCCGACTGTTTCAGATTGAGGTTGGACGCGCGGACCAGATGCCGTCAAGTTTAGTCCTGGGCAATTCGCGCGTCAGTCGAAGCACGCCGTCCAAGCGTTCACATTTGCTTGCGCTCCGTGTAAGACCCGCGGCGAACCGATCAAATCTAACGAACGGAAGTGCAACATCATGACCGCCATCATCGACATCATCGGCCGCGAAATCCTCGACAGCCGTGGCAATCCCACCGTCGAGGTCGACGTCGTGCTGGAAGATGGCGCGCTCGGCCGCGCCGCGGTGCCGTCAGGCGCCTCCACCGGCGCCCATGAGGCGGTGGAACTGCGCGACGGCGACAAGGCCCGCTATCTCGGCAAGGGCGTCACCAAGGCGGTCGGCGCCGTCAACGGCGAGATCTTCGAGGCCTTGAGCGGCCTCGATGTCGAGCAGCAGGCCCAGATCGACCAGATCATGATCGATCTCGACGGCACGCCGAACAAGAGCCGCCTCGGCGCCAACGCCATCCTCGGCGTCTCGCTCGCCTGCGCCAAGGCGGCCGCGAACTCGCTCGACATGCCACTCTACCGTTACGTCGGCGGCACCTCGGCGCGGCTGTTGCCGGTGCCGATGATGAACATCATCAATGGCGGCGTGCATGCCGACAACCCGATCGACTTCCAGGAGTTCATGATCCTGCCGGTCGGCGCGTCGAGCTTTGCCGAGGGCCTGCGTTACGGCGCGGAGGTTTTCCACACGCTGAAGTCGGAGCTGAAGAAGGCCGGCCACAACACCAATGTCGGCGACGAGGGCGGCTTTGCCCCGAACCTGCCGTCGGCGGACGCCGCGCTCGAATTCGTCATGAACGCGATCGGCAAGGCCGGCTTCAAGGCGGGCAGCGACATCGTGATCGGCCTCGACTGCGCCTCGACCGAGTTCTTCAAGGACGGCAAATACGTCTATGAAGGCGAGGGCAAGACCCGTTCGATCTCCGAGCAGGCCAAGTACCTCGCAGACCTGGTTGCGCGTTATCCGATCGTGACCATCGAGGACGGCATGTCGGAAGACGACATGGACGGCTGGAAGGAGCTCACCGATCTCATCGGCAAGAAGTGCCAGCTCGTCGGCGACGATCTCTTCGTCACCAACGTCAAGCGCCTCGCCGAAGGCATCAAGGCGGGCCGGGCCAACTCGATCCTGATCAAGGTCAACCAGATCGGCACGCTGACCGAGACGCTCGCCGCCGTCGAGATGGCGCACAAGGCCGGCTACACCTCCGTCATGTCGCACCGCTCCGGTGAGACCGAGGATTCCACCATCGCCGACCTCGCGGTGGCCACCAACTGCGGCCAGATCAAGACTGGCTCCTTGGCGCGTTCCGACCGCACCGCCAAATACAATCAGCTCCTGCGCATCGAGCAGCAGCTCGGCAAGCAGGCGCTCTACGGCGGCAAGGCGGCACTGAAGGCGCTGGCATAAGCCAGCGCTTCGACAAGGACTGGGAGGATCGACATGAGCGATGGCAAGACCGGACTGCAACTGCGTTCGCTGATCAAGGCGAGTGGCGAACTGGAAATCTCGCTTCTCGACGTGCCGACCCCCGAGCCCGCCGAGGACGAGGTCGTCGTCCGCGTCGAGGCGGCGCCGATCAACCCGTCGGATCTCGGCCTGCTCGTCGGCGCCGCCGACATGAGCACGGCCAAGGCCTCCGGCACAAAGCAGGCGCCCGTCATCACCGCGAAAGTG
The DNA here is from genome assembly GCF_056403875.1 of Bradyrhizobium sp. P2_E8. NCBI lineage: Bacteria > Pseudomonadati > Pseudomonadota > Alphaproteobacteria > Hyphomicrobiales > Nitrobacteraceae > Bradyrhizobium > Bradyrhizobium sp. P2_E8. Next base: position 5,146 of record NZ_JBFUES010000153.1, on the reverse strand, counting down.
CCTGACGGTGCGATGCGCGCGATGGGGGCGCGGCTCGACCAATCCCTGCCGGTCGGCAATGAAGGTGCCGGCGTCGTCGTCAAGACCGGCTCGTCGGACGCTGCGAAGGCGCTGATGGGCAAGACGGTCGCGATGATCGGYGGCGCCATGTACTCGCAATTCCGGACCCTGAAGGCGAGGGACTGCCAGCCATTGCCTGACGGCACGACGGCGGCGGAGGGCGCGTCCTGGTTCGTCAATCCACTCACCGCGCTCGGCATGACCGAGACCATGCGGCGCGAAGGCCACAAGGCGCTGGTGCATACCGCGGCCGCCTCCAACCTCGGGCAGATGCTGAACAAGATCTGCATCAAGGACGGCATCCCGCTCGTCAACATCGTGCGCAGCAAGGAGCAGGCAGAGATCCTGAACAAGATCGGCGCCAAATACGTCGTCGACTCCAGCGTGCCGAGCTTTCTCGACGATCTCACGGCCGCGCTGGTCGAGACCGGCGCCACCATCGCTTTCGATGCCATCGGCGGCGGCAAGCTTGCCGGCGACATCCTCAACTGCATGGAAATCGCGATCAACAAGACCGCAAAGGAATACAGCCGCTACGGCTCCAGCGTGCACAAGCAGGTCTACGTTTACGGCGCGCTGGATATCCGTCCGATCGAACTGCCGCGCGGCTTCGGCATGGCCTGGGGCGTCGGCGGTTGGCTGCTGACCCCGTTCCTCCAGAAGATCGGTCCGGCCGATATCGGACGGCTGCGACAGCGCGTCGTGAATGAATTGAAGACCACCTTCGCCAGCCACTACACCAAGGTGGTGTCGCTTCCCGAGGCGCTCGATCCCGCCAACATCGCGGTCTACGCCAAACGGGCCACCGGCGAAAAATTCCTCATCAACCCGAATAAGTCGTGACGAGCGACGGCGTCCAGGCCTGATCGAATCTATGCCTGGGCCGTGGGGAGAATGACGATCTCGCCGACGTCCACACTATCCGGCTGCGCTATCGCGAAGGCCATCGCCTCCGCGATGGCGCTCGCCGGAATGGCCATCGCCTTCATGCTTGCCTGCCCCGCGCGGCGCTGGATCAGAGTGCCGGCGAGGGTTTGGGATGGATCAACGCGCTGGTCGATGCCAGGATCGGCAAGGCCATCAGGCTGATGCACGAAGACGCCGCTCACCCCTGGACCCTGGACGCATTGTCCGAAGCGATCGCCATGTCGCGATCCGCGTTTTCGAAGCGGTTCAAGTCGCTTGTGGGGTTGGCGCCGCTCGACTACCTGCTTCGATGGCGAATGCGACTTGCACGCGATCAGCTGCGACGTGGAGCGACCGTTTCGGCAACGGCCGCGCAGCTTGGATACTCGTCGGAGAGCGCGTTCGGACATGCCTTCAAGCGAGTCTACGGCCATGCACCGAAGCGGTACTGGCGCGGACAGGCCACTGGCGAAAAATTCCCCAACGCCCCAAATAAATTGTCGTGATCTGCGACGGCACCTCACCGAAGGAAGGTCTTGCCTTCTGAGCGAAGCCGGGGATTATTCCGCCGCCATTGAAAGCGGAAAACCGCAAGGGCTCAGAAGGGGACCTCTCCATGACCGATCTCAATCGCCGTCATCTGCTCGCAGGCGCGGCCGCCATCGGTGCGGCTGCCGCCACCGGACTTCGACCGACCATTGCCAACGCCTCAGTGCCGCAAAGCGGGACTCAGGCACCCGGCTTCTATCGCTACAAGGTCGGCAGCTTCGAGTGCACCTCGATCAATGACGGCGCGCGCACCTTCCCGATGCCGGACAAGTTCGTCGTCAACGTCCCGAAGGAAGAAGCCGCAGCCGCCGGCGAGGCCGCCTACATGCCCAAAGGCATGGTCACGGTGCCGTTCAACCCGCAGCTCATCAACACCGGCTCCAAGCTGGTGCTGATCGACACCGGAAATGGAGTCGCCAACCTGGAGCCGAGCAAGGGTGCGGTCGGCCGTACGCTGCAGAACCTCCAGGCCGCCGGCGTCGATCCCAAGAGCATCGACGTCGTGCTGCTCTCGCATCTGCATCCCGACCACACCAACGGCATTCGCCTCGCCGACGGCGCGCTCGCGTTCCCGAATGCGGAGATCATGGTGCCCGGCAAGGACTGGGAGTTCTGGACCAGCGAGGACAACGCCGCCAAGGCCGAGTCCAACGCGATGATGAAGAACTACTTCGCCAACGTGAAGAAGACCTTCGCCGGCCTCGAATCCAAGGTCACCAAGTACGAGTGGGGCAAGGAGGTCGCGCCCGGCATCACCTCGATCGCGACGCCCGGCCATACGCCCGGCCACACCTCGTTTGCGGTCGCGTCCGGCGATTCCAGGGTGTTGATCCAGTCCGATGTCACCAACATTCCGGAGTTCTTCCTGCGCAATCCGGACTGGCACGTGATGTTCGACGCCGATGCCGCGATGGCGCAGCAGACGCGCCACAAATTCTACGACATGGCGGCGGCCGAGAAAGCGACGGTGATCGGCTTCCACTTCACCTTCCCCTCGGTCGGCCATGTCGAGAAGGACGGAGCCAAATATCGCCTGATCCCGTCGGCCTGGAATCCGACGATCTGATCTCGGTTGCGGAATTGCTCGAAACATCAGGCCGCCGCTGGGCAGCCTGATTGTTTTGGGTCGTAGCCCGGATGGAGCGAAGCGTATTGCGGGACCGGCGGAACTTGGGGGCACGACCCCGGATTGCGCTGCGCTCCATCGGGGCTACAGGCCTCAATGTCCTCTTTCGCGAAACTCAATGTTTCCAAATCGGACCGGTTCATGCACTTGCATCCATTGGTCCGGATCGCTTAAGTGCCGCCCGGCACTCCCGCTCAAGTTCTGAGGACACTCTATGGCCTACAATATCGTCGTGATCGCCGGCAGCCTGCGCAAGGACAGTTTTTCGCTGAAGATCGCCAATGCGCTCGCCAAGCTCGCGCCGGCCTCGCTCAAGCTCGAGGTCGTTACGCCGGCGGGTATCTCCTTCTTCAACCAGGACCTCGAGGGCGCGCCGCCCGCGGACTGGCTGGCTTTCCGCGACAAGCTCCAGAAGTCGGACGGCGTTCTGTTCGTCACCCCGGAATACAATCGCGCGATCCCGGGTGTCCTGAAGAACGCCATCGACGTCGCCTCGCGCCCCTATGGCAAGAGCTCGTTCAACGGCAAGCCGGTCGGCATCATTTCGAACTCGCCGGGTCCGCTCGGCGGCGTCAGCGCGGCCAAGACGCTCCAGAACATCCTGCCGGGCATTGCCGGCCCGATCATGCAGCAGCCCGAGATCTACCTGAACGCGGTTGGCGACGCCTTCGATGCGGAGGGGAACCTCGCCAAGGACTCGCTCAAGACCGTGCTCCAGGCCTATATCGACGCCTTCGCCGCACACGTGGCCAAGCATCACGGCTGAGGCCAACACTAGTTCTTCGTCATGCCCGGCCTAAACAACAAGGCCGGGCATGACGATGACGATTGGTGGCGCGGGCAGGGCGCATTAGCGCTCCCTTAACCAAACTCCCCCATCTTCCGAAGATGGTCTCCCGCGCGCGCCTCAAATCGATCCTGACCGGTCTCGCCCTTTACGCGATGGCGGCTGCCATCGTCGGTTATTTCGGCGTCAACGCCTATACCGGCAAATACGGCCTYAACGCCCGCCAGGAACTCGACCAGGAGATCATCGCGCTCACGAGCGAGCTGGCCCAGCTCAAGCGCGAGCGCGCCAGGAGCGAGCAGCGCGTCTCGCTGCTGCGTTCCGCGAGGATCGATCCCGACATGCTGGACGAGCGGGCGCGCTTCCAGCTCGATTACGTCAATCCGCGCGATCTCGTTCGGATGATCCCGCCGAACTAGCGCTTGCGCGGGTTTCGAAACCGGTATCGAAAGCCGGCGCCGAGCCCGGCCGCCTCCTTCTCCATCACGCCAAAAGTCGCAAGACCGCAGTCGCTTTGCCGCCTTGACGCAGCGGCGCCGGCGAGGGCATGGCTTGTAYGGCGCACTGCTCCCCAGGATTGACAGAGATCAATCAGGCCGCGCCGGCACGTCGTAAATTGCCATCCGGAGGAAACGGTGATGAATGGGTCAATGCCCCAGCATCACGCGGCTCGTGTCGAAGCCGCTATTGCATCAGGCCAGGCGGCTCGCTCCGCGCTCGTGGCCTCCTGGCGCCGTTCGTCCCGGTTGCATCATCTCGATCCCTCCGGCCGGGGCTTGCCCCAGCGGCTGACCGACGCGGAACTCCGCGAGGCGCGCGAGCGTATCGCGCCGCTGCTCGCCGCTGCGCAAGGGGCGATGGACCGGCTCTACCAGGCGGTTGGCGCTGCCGGCTGCTGCGTGCTGCTGGCCGACGGCGAGGGGGTGCCGGTGGATCGTCGCGGCACGCGGGCCGACGACACCACCTTTCAATCGTGGGGCCTGTGGACCGGCGCGCTCTGGAGCGAGGAGCACGAGGGCACCAATGGCATCGGCACCTGTGTCGTCGAACAGCGGCCGCTGACGATCGATCGCGACCAGCACTTCTTCACGCGCAACACGCTGTTGAGCTGCACCGCCGTTCCGATCTACGACCACGAGGCGGCGTTTGCCGGCGTGCTCGACGTCTCCTCCTGCCGCGCCGACCGGACCGACGCGTTTTCCAATCTGATCGCGCTTGCGGCGGGCGAGGCGACAAGGCGCATCGAGGCCGACTTGTTCCGCCGGGCTTTCGCCCATGCCCGCATCGTGCTGACATACGCTGCGGACGGCCAGTGCAGCGGCCTCGTCGCGGTCGATGCGGACGACCTCGTGATCGGCGCGACCCGCTCCGCCCGGGTGGGACTGGGGCTCGCGCCCGGCCGGGCGTTGCGTCCCGTCCCCGCGGCCGATCTTCTCGGCGGCGATACGGCGCGCGACCACCTCGCTGGCGGTCAGCGTGCGGTGTTGCAGCGGGCGCTGCTGCGCGCGGGTGGCAATGTTTCGGCAGCCGCCAAGGCCCTCGGCGTCAGCCGCGCCACACTGCACAGGAAGCTCAAGCGGTTCGAGCTGAACCACTGAGGGCCGCAGTCTCCTCTGCCGTCATTGCGAGCGCAGCGAAGCAATCCAGAATCTTTCCGCGGCGGGACTCTGGATTGCTTCGCTGCGCTCGCAAAGACGATGTGGAAGCCGTGTGTGCTC
>NZ_JBFUES010000152.1:0-10482 GCF_056403875.1 Bradyrhizobium sp. P2_E8 | reverse complement strand
TCCTTGAACTTGCCGCCCTGCTGCGCGGCCGCGGTGCGGCGCTGGCTCTCCAGCGAATATTCGTCCTGCTTCTCGCGCGAGATGCCGTAGCGCTTGGCGACGATTTCGGCCGTGTCGATCATGGGCATGTAGACCTCGCCCTTGATCTTGAGCAGTGCCGGGTCCTGGGCGTGGAAGCCGTTCATCTTGTCGTTCTGCACCAGCGAGATCGACTCGCCGCCGCCGCCGACCGCGATCTCGACGCCGTCGAAGATCACCGAGCGCGCGGCGAGCGCGATGGCCTGGAGGCCCGAGGCGCATTGCCGGTCGATGGTGGTGCCGGCGACGGTGACGGGAAGGCCGGCCCGGAGCAGCGCCTTGCGCGCGATGTTGCCGCCGGTCGCCCCCTGCTGGAGGGCGGCGCCCATCACGACGTCCTCGACCTCCTTCGGATCGACCTTGGCGCGGGCGACGGCTTCGCCGATGGCGTGGCCGAGCAGCGTGGCGCCCTCGGTGGCATTGAGCATGCCGCGATAGGCCTTGCCGATCGGCGTGCGGGCGRTGGAAACGATGACGGCGTCGGTCAAGAGCGACCTCCTGATACGGTTTTGGTGGATTGTGACGATTTCTGCTGCTGGCGCAATTCGTGGCGCGACAACTTTCCGACCGGCGTGCGCGGCAGGTCGTCGACGAAGGCGACCTCGGCCGGCAATTCGTGCTTGCCGAGCTTGCCGGCGAGCTGGGTGCGCAGCTCGTCGAGCGAGAACGGTTTGGCGTCGGGCCTCAGCTTGATGAAGGCCTTGGCGGCCTCGCCGCGGTACTGGTCGGGAATGCCGAGCACGATCACCTCGTGCACGCCGGGAATGGTGTAGATCGCCTGCTCGATCATCTGGGGATAGACGTTGAAGCCGCCGGAGATGATCATGTCCTTCTTGCGGTCGACCAGAAAGAAATAGCCGTCGGTATCGACATAGCCGATGTCGCCGGTGAGGAAGCGGCCGTCGATGAAAGCCTCCGCGGATCCCGCTGGCTTGTTCCAGTACCCCTTGGTGACGTTCGGGCCCTTGATGCGGATCTCGCCGACCTCGCCCGGCGGCAGCACTTTTGTCGGATCGTCCAGCGACACCACGTCGAGCTCGATGCCGGGCAGCATCAGGCCGATCGAGCCGGGCTTGTCCGGTCCTGTCGGCGGATGGCCGGTGCCGGGCGAGCAGGTCTCGGTCATGCCCCAGCCGCTGCGCAGCTTCTTGCCGACCTTGCGCTCGAAGAAGCTGGCGATCTCCACCGGCAGCGGCGCGCCGCCGGAGCCGATCGTGGCGAGCGAGGAGAAATCGCGCTTGTCGAGATCCGGCAGCGCCGCGATCGCGATCCACATCGTCGGCACGCCCGGAAAGTATGTCGCGCGCTTGACCTCGATGTCGCGCATCACGGCCTCGACGTCGAAGCGCTGGTGCAGCGAGATCTGATTGCCGCGGCGGAGCGAGGACAGCAGCACGACGGTGAGCGCATAGATGTGAAACAGCGGCAGCACGCAGATCACGCGCTCGATGACGTCGCCGCGCGTCGCGCGCGACGGCTTGCCCCAGACGTCGTAGATCGACACCGCCGAGGTGAGGTTGCCGTGGGTGAGCATCGCGCCCTTGGGCAGGCCGGTGGTGCCGCCGGTATATTGCAGCAGGGCGACGTCGTCGGCTGTCACTTTCGGCCATTCTGCCGGCGCGGCCGCGCCCTCGACGAAGGCTTTGAACGTCACGATGCGGGGATCGTTGGGGATCGCCGCCTGCGGCGTGCCGACCTTGCCCCAATTGTCGTCCTCGCAGACGACGAGGCGGTCGATCAGGCCCTTCTCCAGAAATTTCAGCGCGGTCGGCAGCAGCGCGGCGAGGTTGGAGGTGACCAGAACGCGCGAGCCGGAGTCGGACACCTTGTGCGTCAGCGCGATCTCGCCGTCGAGCGGAGAAAGGTGCGCGACGCGGCTGCCTGCCTTCAGCGCGCCGAAGAAATTGACGGGGTGATCAGGCGTGTTGCCGAGGAACAGCGCGACGGAGGTGTTCTTGCCGCAGCCGGCGCGGAGGAACGCCGCCGCCGCGCGCTCGGCCATCGCGGCGAGCTCGGTGTAGGTGATCGGACGGTCGCGGAATTCCAGCGCCGTGCGCGGGCCGTAATCGGCGGCGGCTTTCGACAAGAGGTCAGGCAGCGAGCCCTGGACGATGGTGTCGTCCCAACGCACGCCCTCGGGATAAAACTGTTCGCCGGGATGGGTCATTTCAGTTCGTTACTCTGCGACGCTAGCAGCGATTCCAAGTGAGGTGAGCACACTGCCCGAGCTCCCTTCCCCCTTGCGGGGAWGGGTTGGGGAAGGGGGTAGCCACAAACTCTGACCTCACCCGGGGCTACCCCCCTCCCTGCCCCTCCCCCGCAAGGGGGGAGGGAACGGAGAGGGAGTCGCCCGGAGCCGGATTTCGCGGCCACTGCGCCCAATTCGATCACGCCGCTTTCGACGCCGCCGCCAGCGAGGCGAAGGTCTTGCCCTCCGCCGCGAGCTTCTTCAGCAGCGGTGCGGGCTCGAGGCTGGGGTCGTTGGTCTCCTTGGCGTAGAACGACAGGCGATCGGCGATGTGCTTGAGGCCGACGGTGTCGGCCCAGAACATCGGGCCGCCGCGATAGATCGGCCAGCCGTAGCCGTAGAGCCAGACCACGTCGATGTCGGAGGGGCGCGCCGCGATGCCCTCTTCGAGGATCTTCGCACCCTCGTTGATCATCGGATACATCATGCGCTCGAGGATCTCCTCGTCGCTGACGGCGCGCTTCTTGCGGCCGAGACGCAGCAGCGTCTCGTCGATCAGCTTCTCGACTTCAGGGTCGGGCAGCGCCGAGCGCGAGCCGGCTTCGTACTTGTAGTAGCCCTTGCCGGTCTTCTGGCCGAAACGGCCGGCTTCGCAGAGCGCGTCCGCGATCTCCGACTTGATGCCGCGGTCTTTGCGCGAGCGCCAGCCGATGTCGAGGCCGGCGAGGTCGCCCATCGCGAACGGGCCCATCGGCATGCCGAACTTGGTGACGACGGCATCGACCTGCTGCGGCAAGGCGCCTTCGAACAGCAGCTTCTCGGACTGCTTGCCGCGCTGGGCCAGCATGCGGTTGCCGACGAAGCCGTCGCAGACGCCGACCACGGCCGGCACCTTTGCGATTTTACGCGCGATCGTGACGGCCGTGACGAGGGCATCCGGCGCGGTCTTGTCGGCGCGCACGATCTCGCACAGCTTCATGACGTTGGCCGGCGAGAAGAAGTGCATGCCGAGCACGTCCTGCGGACGCTTGGTCGACTTCGCGATCTCGTCGATGTTGAGATACGAGGTGTTCGAGGCGAGCACCGCGCCCGGCTTGACGTACTGGTCGAGCTTGCCGAACACTTCCTTCTTCACCGCCATGGTCTCGAACACGGCTTCGATCACCAGGTCAGCATCACCGACATTCTCGATGCCGACGACGCCGGTGATCAGCGCCATGCGCTTGGCGGGCGCGTCGGCCGGGATGCCGCCACGCGCCGCGGTCGCTTCCCAGTTCTTCTGCATGATGCCGAGGCCGCGCTTGAGCTGCTCCTCGCCGGTTTCGATCAGGGTGACGGGAACGCCGGCATTGGCAAACGACATCGCGATGCCGCCGCCCATGGTGCCGGCACCGAGAATGGCAACACGGTTGACGGGACGCGACTTGGTGCCTTCGGGCACGCCCGCGATCTTGCTGGCCTCGCGCTCGGCGAAGAAGGCATAGCGCTGCGCCTTGGACTGGTCGCTGGCGACGAGCTTGAGGAAGCCCTCGCGCTCCTTCTTCAGGCCCTCGTCGAACGGAAGATCGATGGCGTAGCCGACCGCGTCGGCGGCCGCGAACGGCGCTTCCAGCCCCCGCGACTTCTTGGTCATGGCGGCAACCGCATTGGTGAAGATCGAGCGGTCGGCCTTGGCGGCCGCGATCTTGGAATCGTCGTCGCGCAGGCGGCGCAGCGGGCGCTTCTCGGCGAGCAATTTGCGGACGAAGGCTTCGCCGCCGGAGGCCGGACCTTCGATGATCTCCTCGATTAGGCCGTTCTTCAGCGCTTCCGCCGCACCGATCGGATCGCCGCCGACGATCATCTTGACCGCGAGCTCGGGGCCGACCGCGCGCGGCAGGCGCTGGGTGCCGCCGGCGCCGGGCAGCAGGCCGAGCTTCACTTCGGGCAGGCCGAGCTTGGCCTCTTTCACCGCAACGCGGAAATGGCAGGCCAGCGCGACCTCGAGGCCGCCGCCGAGCGCGGTGCCGTGAATTGCGGCAACGACCGGCTTCGGCGAGTTCTCGATCTCGGACAGCACGTCGTTGAGGGCGGGCGGCTTCGGCGGCTTGCCGAATTCGGTGATGTCGGCACCGGCGATGAAGGTGCGGCCGGCACAGGTCAGCACGATGCCCTTGATCGCGGGATCGGCGATTGCGGCCTTGATGCACTCCAGAATGCCACCGCGGACTGCGGCACTCAGCGCATTGACCGGAGGGCTGTTGACCGTGACGATCCCGACTTCGTCATGACGCTCAAGCTTGACCACTTCGCTCACGGTTTCCCTCCTTGGTGGGGATTTACTTTTGTTCGATTTCGCGGTGCGGAATTTAATTCCGCATCTTGACGGCAGGGTTATTTTGAAGCACGCACGTTGTCAACGACTCCGCGCAAGAAGCAGATCAGGGATGAAGCGTACAGGAAAGAAGACTGCGACCGATCGGAATTTCGTCGTCGCGCTTTCCCGCGGACTTGATGTATTGCGCGCATTCCAACCCAGCGACGGCCTTCTCGGCAACCAGGAGATCGCGGCCCGCACCAACCTGCCCAAGCCGACCGTTTCGCGCCTGACCTACACGTTGACGAAGCTCGGTTATCTGACGCCGGTTCCCCGCTTCGAGAAATATCAGCTCGCGCCGGCCGCGATGGCGCTCGGTTATGCGGCGTTGTCCAATCTCGGTGTTCGACATTTGTCCGAGCCGTTTCGCGAGGAAGTGATGCGCGCGACCGGCGGCGCGGTCGCGATCGGGGGCCGCGACCGTCACAGCATGATCTATTTCGGGCAGAGCCKCGGCAGCGAGACGGTCGGCGTTCAACTCGACGTCGGCTCCCGCGTGCCGATCGCAACCAGCGCAATGGGCCGCGCCTATTTCTGGGCGCTGGCCGAAGAAGATCGCGCCGAGCTGTCGCGCGTCCTGCGCGAGCATTACGGCAGCCGCTGGCCGAAGATGCGCGATGGCCTCGAACGTTCCGGCGAGACCGTCGCGAAATACGGCTTTGCGATTTCCGTCGGCGACTGGCACGACGACATCGGCGCCGCCGGCGTCGCGCTCAAGCTCAACGATGGAACCGGACCTTACGCATTCAATTGCGGCGCGCCCGCATTCCGCTTCACGGAAGAGCGTTTGATCAACGACATTGGACCGCGTCTGCTTGCGATGGTAAGGAACATCGAAGCGGCACTCGGGGGTCTGATGCCGCATTCCAAAAAAGAAGTCAGCAAAAAGCTGAAATCAGGAGGAAAAGTTGCGCGTGTGGCCGAGGGGTTCAGATAGCCTTTGTCATGATCGGGAGCGGTTCGCATCGCCCCGTCGCCCACTGAAATTCGCGGGCGAGACGAGATGACGCAGGCACAGCTCGCGCAGGGGACATCGCCCCTGCTCGCGGTTCGCGACGTCAGCGTCGTGTTCGGCGGCATCATTGCGCTCAACGGTGTGTCCTTCGACATGCACAAGGGCCAGATCCTCGGATTGATCGGCCCCAACGGCGCCGGCAAGACGACGCTCTTCAACTGCCTGTCGCGGCTCTACCAGCCGTCGTCCGGCGACATCCTGATGGAGGGCGCGAGCATCCTGTCGCGGCCGCCGCACCGGATCGCCGAGATCGGCATCGGCCGCACCTTCCAGAACGTCGCGCTGTTTCCGAACCTTTCGGTGATGGACAACGTCCGAGTCGGCACGCATGCGCGCACCTCCAGCGACATCATCAGCGACTCGCTGCGCCTCGCCTGGATTCGCCGCAGCGAGACCGACGTCAACAAGAAGGTGCACGAGATCCTCGCCTATCTCGACCTCGAGGACGTCGCCCACACCGTGGTGTCCGGCCTGCCCTTCGGCACCCAGAAGCGCGTCGAGCTGGCGCGCGCGCTGGCGGCGGACCCGAAGATCCTGCTGCTCGACGAGCCGGCCGGCGGCCTCAACCACGAGGAAGTCCACGTGCTCGGCGACCTGATCCGCCGCATCCGCGACGACCGCCACATGACCGTGCTGCTGGTCGAGCATCACATGGGCCTCGTGATGTCGATCGCCGACCACGTCGTCGCGCTCAATTTCGGCAAGAAGCTCGCGGAAGGCACGCCCGCGCAGGTGCAGGCGGACCCCGACGTCATCAAGGCCTATCTCGGGAGCAAGGACCAATGACGACGCTGCTCAACGTCAAGGACCTACGCGCCTATTACGGCCAGGTCCAGGCGCTCCATGGCCTGTCCTTCTCGCTCAACGAGGGCTCGCTGACGACGCTGCTCGGCGCCAATGGCGCCGGCAAGACCACCACCTTGCGCGCGATCTGCAACATGGTGCGTTCCACCGGTGCGATCGAGTTCGAAGGCAAGCCGCTCAACAACCGCTCCACCGAGAGCATCGTGCGGTTCGGCATCGCCCACGTGCCGCAGGGCCGCGGCACCTTCACGACGATGACGGTCGAGGAGAACCTCCAGCTCGGAGCCATCACCCGCAAGGACAGCGCCGGCATCGTTTCCGACATCGAGCGCATGTATGCGCATTTCCCGGTGCTGAAGCAGCGCCACACCCAGCAGGCCGGCACGCTCTCGGGCGGCGAGCAGCAGATGCTCGCGGTCGCCCGTGCGCTGATGCTGCGACCGCGGCTGATGCTGCTCGACGAGCCGTCCTTCGGCCTCGCGCCGCTGGTCGTGCGCGACCTGTTCGGCATCCTCGGCAAGATCAACCGCGAGGACAAGGTGTCGATCCTGGTGGTCGAGCAGAACGCCCAGCTCGCGCTCGAGCTCGCCGACCAGGCCTACGTGATCGAGACCGGACGCATCGTGATGTCGGGCAATGCCAAGGACATCGCGAACAACGAAGAAATCCGCAAATCCTATCTGGGTTACTGAGGAGCCGGCACGATGGAGCTGTTCACCAACCAAGTGCTGGCCGGCATCGCCACGGGCGCGATCTATGCCTGCATGGCGCTCGCGGTCGTCATGATCTACCAGGCCATCGACCATCTCAACTTCGCGCAGGGTGAGATGGCGATGTTCTCGACCTTCATCTCCTGGCAGCTGATGCAGTGGGGCATCCCCTACTGGGCCGCTTTCGTCATCACGCTGGCGCTCTCCTTCGTCGCCGGCATCGCGATCGAGCGCATTCTGTTCAAGCCTCTGGCGAAGGCGCCGGTGCTGACCAACGTCGCCGGCTTCATCGCGCTGTTCGCGATCATCAACTCCTCGGCCGGCCTGATCTGGGACTTCACCATCAAGCAATATCCGACCCCGTTCGGCTCCTCGCCGTTCCTCGGCAGCCAGCTGATCTCGACCCACCAGGCCGGCATGATCGGCGTCACCGTGCTGCTGCTGCTCGGCCTCTACTTCTTCTTCCAGTACACGCGGATCGGCCTCGCCATGCGCGCGGCCGCCTCGGTGCCTGAATCGGCCCGCCTCGTCGGCATTAACACGTCCTGGATGATCGCGCTCGGCTGGGGCATGGCGACCGCGATCGGCGCGATCGCCGGCATGCTGATCGCCCCCGTCGTGTTCCTCGAGCCGAACATGATGGGCGGCGTGCTGATCTACGGCTTTGCCGCCGCAGTGCTCGGCGGTCTCACCAGCCCGTTCGGCGCCGTGGTCGGCGGCTTCCTGGTCGGCATCTTCGAGAACCTCGCCGGCACCTACATCCCCGGCGTCGGCAACGAGCTGAAACTGCCGATCGCGCTCGCGCTGATCATCTCCGTCCTGGTCGTCAAACCCGCTGGCCTGTTCGGCCGGCACATCGTCAAGCGAGTTTGATCATGAGCGCAGCAGAAGAAGTCGTCGCCGAAGGCCACCAGGCGGTCGAGGCTGTTCCGAAGCGGGCCATGACGCTGGGCACCGGCACCTCGCTGGTGGTGCTCGCGGCACTGCTGATCGCGCCCGTCTTCGTCAAGAACTTCATCATCTTCCAGATGACGATGCTCCTGATCTACGGGCTCGCGGTGCTGGCGCTGAACATCCTGACCGGCGGCTCCGGCCAGTTCTCGCTCGGCCAGAGCGCTTTCTACGCGGTCGGCGCCTATACGACCGCGGTGCTGATGGAGCACTTCAACGTCAATTACGCGCTGACGCTGCCGATCGCCGGCGTCGTCTGCTTCGGCTTCGGCTTCCTGTTCGGCCAGCCGGCGCTGCGGCTCTCCGGCGTCTACCTCGCGCTCGCGACCTTCGCGCTCGCCACCGCCATGCCGCAGCTCCTCAAGCTGAACTTCCTCGAGCACTGGACCGGCGGCGTGCAGGGCCTCGTCGTCACCAAGCCCGATGCGCCGTTCGGCCTGCCGATGTCGCAGGACATGTGGCTATACTACTTCACGCTCGTGGTCGTGATCGCGATCTACATCTTCTCGGTGAACCTGCTGCGCTCCCGCTCGGGCCGCGCCTTCATGGCGATCCGCGACAACGAGATCGCGGCCTCCGCCATGGGCGTCGACGTCGCGCTGTACAAGACGCTGGCCTTCGGCGTGTCCGCCGCCATCACCGGCGTCGCCGGCTCGCTCGGCGCCATCGCGGTGCAGTTCGTGGCCCCGGACAGCTACACCATCACGCTGGCGATCTCGCTGTTCCTCGGCATGGTCGTCGGTGGCGTGGGCTGGCTGCCCGGCTCGATCGTCGGTGCCGCCTTCATCATCTTCGTGCCGAACATCGCGGAGGGCATCTCCAAGGGCCTCTCCGGCGCCGTGTTCGGCGTGCTCCTGTTCGCCGTCATCTACCTCGTGCCGCACGGCGCAAGGCAAGTCGCAATCATGGGCCAGCAACTCGCCGGAAGGCTCAGGAAGAACTGAAAACCTCATTAAGGAAGGAGACTAAATTGTTTCTTGGAAGAATACTGCGAACCACCGCACTCGTAACGGCGGTCGCGACCCTCGGCTCCGGCGCAGCACTCGCTCAGAAGAAATACGACACCGGCGCGTCCGATACCGAGATCAAGATCGGCAACATCATGCCGTACAGCGGTCCGGCGTCGGCCTATGGCATCATCGGCAAGACCGAAGAAGCCTATTTCAAGATGATCAACGACAAGGGCGGCATCAACGGCCGCAAGATCAACTTCGTCACCTATGACGACGGCTATTCGCCGCCGAAGGCCGTGGAGCAGGTCCGCAAGCTGGTCGAGAGCGACGAAGTGCTGGCCGTGTTCAACCCGCTCGGCACGCCTTCGAACAGCGCGATCCAGAAATACCTGAACGCCAAGAAGATCCCGCAGCTCTTCGTCGCCACCGGCGCCACCAAGTGGAACGACCCGAAGAACTTCCCCTGGACCATAGGCTGGCAGCCCTCCTACCAGAGCGAAGCGCAGATCTACGCGAAATGGCTGATGAAGGAAAAGCCGGACGCCAAGGTCGCGATCCTCTACCAGAACGACGATTTCGGCAAAGACTACCTCAAGGGGACCAAGGATGGGCTCGGCGCCAAGGCGGCGTCGACCATCATCATGGAGGAGAGCTACGAGGTGTCCGAGCCGTCGATCGACGGCCACATCGTCAAGATCAAGGCCGCCAATCCCGACGTGCTGCTGATCTATGCGACCCCGAAGTTCGCGGCCCAGACCATCAAGAAGACCGCCGAGCTCAGCTGGAAGCCGCTCCAGATCCTCACCAACGTGTCGATCTCGGTCGGCAGCGTGATGAAGCCGGCCGGCTTCGAGAATGCGCAGGGCGTGCTGTCGGCAGCCTATGCCAAGGACTCGACGGATCCGCAGTGGAACAACGACCCCGGCATGAAGAAGTGGAACGAGTTCGTCGACAAGTACATGCCGGGTGCCGACAAGTCCGACACCAGCATGGTCTACGGCTATGGCGCCGCGTCGACGCTCGCCAAGGCGCTGGAAATGTGCGGTGACGATCTCACCCGCGCCAACCTCATGAAGCAAGCCGCTTCGTTGAAGGATTTTGCACCGGACACCCTGCTCCCCGGTGTCAAGATCAACACCGGCGCCACCGATTTCGCCCCGATCGCGCAGCTCCAGATGCAGCGCTTCAAGGGCGAGAGGTGGGAACTGTTCGGCGAGATCATCAGCGGCGACGTCGCCTCCGAGTGACACGCTGACGCAATAGTCCAACCGCAAGGAAGCCCCCGCGATCGCTCGCGGGGGCTTTTTGTTGACGTCGGGCGTCAATCTTGTTCAATGCGGCCCTGATCCAGCTCGGGGTAGGAGAACAATGGCTGCCGGTCGTTTTCAGGTTGCGGCCCTTTCGGCTGCACTCGCGTTGTGCAGTTC
>NZ_JBFUES010000151.1:0-10523 GCF_056403875.1 Bradyrhizobium sp. P2_E8 | reverse complement strand
CCGCGGTGCAGGCGCTCAATGTCGGCGACACGCTCGCCGACAGTTTCACTGTGACTGCCATCGACGGCACCCCGCAACTGGTGACGATCGCCATCCACGGCACCAACGACGCCGCCATCATTTCCGGCACCACGACCGGCTCAGTGATCGAGGCAGGCACCGCTGCGCCCGGCATTCCGGTCGCGACCGGCACGCTCACCGACACAGACGTCGACAATACGCCGAACACTTTCACGGTAGTCGCCTCACCAACTGCGAGCGACGGCGGGTACGGCACCTTCACCATGACGGCAGCCGGCGTATGGACCTACACACTCGACAACAACAACAGCGTGGTTCAGGCGCTGGACCCGGGCGATGCGTTAACCGACACTTTCACGGTGACTGCGATCGACGGCACGACGCAATCCGTGACCGTCACCATCCATGGTGCCAGCGACGCAGACCCCAACGATTTTGATAACCTCGCCACGGGGTCCGTCGTGATATCCGATCCCCCCAACGTGTTTGGAACGCCGGGGAGCGAAACTATCGCGGGAGGCGGCAACGAAGGTCAGATTATCTACGCGGGAGCCAGCAGTGATACCGTCAACGGTACGGGCAAAGCCGACATTCTCTATGGCGGCTCCGGCAATGACACGATCAAGGGCAACGACGGGGATGACACGATTTACGGTGGTTCGGGCAACGACACCATCAATGGCAACAACGGCAGCGACACCATAACCGGTGGATTTGGTGCCGACCACCTCACGGGTAGCAATGGGAGCGACCGTTTCGTCTATCTATCCGTGGCCGATTCCAACGCCGGCCAGTTCGACACCATTACCGATTTCGCGTCGGGGTCCGACAAGATCGACTTGACGGCTCTCGGCGGGCTTGGCTTCGTTCTCCTGGCCTTGAGCTCATCAAGCACGACTGTGCCGGCTCATACGATCGCCTGGCTCTACGACAGCGCGGCCAATGAGACGATCGTGTATGTCAACCCGAGCGACCAGACCCTGCACATTGGCGATTCCAGCCTGATCGAAATCCATTTGCAGGGAATTGCGACCATCGACGCGTCGGATTTCATCGTGACGCCGGCGGCGGCGGCTGTGCTGGCGGCCGACAGTGGGCCGCTCGATCTCAGCGCAACGACACAAAGCGATGCCACCGMCGTGACGATCACCGATTCGTCCGACACCGCTCTCAGCGACGGCACGCTCCTCGCTGACTGGAACGCGACGGACAGATCAACCGCCCAGGCCTCCGGCGTTTTTGCCAGTTCGGACCAGTTTGGATGGACCGAATATCCGAGCTTCGCCAGCTCAGACGGGGTGCGGCTGCACGCGACCGAGATCACCGACAGTGCCGCGGTAACGACCTCACCGACCGGGCTGTCCGCGATCTTGCACGATGTGGCCGCACCGACGGCGACCAGCTTCGTCTTTGATCATCTAACGGTGCCCGACAGCACCGATACGACGATCGGGAAAAATGACGTGATCGCCGGAAGTGCCCCCACGCCTGACGTTGCTTTCGTGGCGCTCCACGATGCGGCCGAACAGCTCGCCCGGCACGGGCATACGCTGGAGAGCGGCGACAAGGACCATGGTGCATCGGCTCCCGAAAGCGCCCACAATGCTGCTCATGCCCACGGCGGCCCCAATCATTCGCTTTCAAGCGAGGCAGCCGGACAGCACGACGTGCCCGGACACGGCCCGGCGGGTGTCGATCCGCCCTCTACTGCTCATGCGGCGCCCGCCGGACCGCACCAGTTCGGCGACTCCTTTGACTTCAAGGATGGCGCTTCGCATGGCCAGGGTTCAGAGCACAGCGTAGAATTGGATGATCCCCCGGACCCGTCCGGTCATCACGAACACGCCGAGAAAGTCCACGGATCCGCGGTGGCGTCAATGCCTGAACTGCCCCCGCCGCACATTGACCAGGCTCACGGGGCCGGCGCAGCTGGCGTTCATGTGCTGCACGATCTGATCGTGTGACGTCCGCACGGCGACCGTATCTTCAGTGTTGTTTTCCCGCGCAATCCGGCGCGGAGGAATCCTCCCGCCCGAGACCTGCGTCATCATCAGCGTCGCCGTCTTCTCCTTGCGGCGGCAAAACATGTTGATGGCTAAGTGCAGATGTCCAGGCGAGCGTCATCGCCGCGACGAGTAGCCGATTGACGGCTTCGATTGCGCGTTCTGCTGCGGACGAGTAGTTCATGGCTTCTCTCCCCGCTGCGGATCTACGGATGGCAGAAGCCTAGGACGAATGCTTCGGCGCCACTGTACTCCACTTCACATTCGTACGCGTCAACTCATCGCATCCTCAGAAGATGCCGTTTGCTCCTGCTGCATCCGCAACGCGAGTCGCGCTTGGTTGCCGGACACGCGCGCACAACCTCAGGGGTGTTGCGGTCCATCGACGACTCTGAATCAGATGCGATCAGGCGATGCGAATTCGATTGGTCAGCCTTTGGGGGGGCAATCAATGAGCGGAGAAGCCAACTGCATTGTATGTAGCCGGGCAAGAGCAGTCGTAGCCGTCTTTCCAATCGCGCGGGGCTATGCACTGAAGGTGTACGAGTGCTCCTGCTGCCACAGCACCCTGCATCTCGTGACTCGAATGACGAAGGCTGCGCTGATCAGGCAGCACTGCGAGACCCTCCTTCCCGTCGAGAAACAGCTGAGCTCGACCGGTCGCGGGGTTCAGCAGCGGATCGCAAACTAGGCACGCAAGGCATCTGGCCGCGTGCCGGCCGGGCGACCGGGCAACTGCGCGCAAGCTGCCGCAGCGCGCCACGGCTCTCGCGCGCTCAATTCGGCTTTTGCGTCGGCTTGCCGTCGATCTTGGGCAGGTCGCCGGCGGAAGCCGATTGATCGCCGCCGCCATTGGCGCGGCGGGCCATCTCGACGGTCAGCCGCTCGGCGGCCTCCGGCGACATCAGTCCCAGGATGTCCGACATCTTTCGCGGCGCGATGGCCGAGGCGATCTCGATCAGCACGCCCATCTCGAGCCGGTCGAACACCCGCGCGGCGTCCTTCGGCTTCATGCCCTCATACATGGTGACGAGGCCCTTCATGCGTTGGGCTTCGGCGGCCTTCTGCTCGGCCTGGGTCGTGGAGATGCGGGATTCCACCGCCTTCATCTCCTCGACCTTGTTCTCGATGCGCTTTTCGGCCGATTTCAGCAGGCTCTCGCGGATGTCGATCTCGCGCTGGCGGGCCTCGATCTCCTGGCGGCGCGACTGCAACCGCTCCAGGATCGCGCGCTCGGAGGCCGAGACCTGCGGCTGGGCTTCCTCCACCTTGACCACGGTGCCCTCGGGCTTGGTCTCGGGCGCTGCCGGCTTCGGCGCCTCCTTCGGCGCGCCATGGGTCGAGCCGGTGATGTCGGGGTCTTCCCGTCCGGTCGGAAAGTTCAGATTCTCCTGCGCCCAGGACTTCTTGGCCTGTTTCGGCTGGTAGTCGAAGACATAGCCGCCATTGATCGCGAGGCCCGCGACCTTGAGCGTGGCGAGACCTGCGACGGCAACCAGGACGACCGGAATGACGCGGATGTTACGAAAGGATTTCATACCCTGACTTCATGCGGCAAGGCCGTTGGATCGTCTTCGCTCGGAGAAGGCTTCGGCCGCAGCCGCCACCGCCTTGGCCGACGAGGGCCTGGCCTCGGGCGCGGCAACCGTTTCCGGATTGGTCACGGGGCGCGCGGCGATCGCGATCTTGGACAGGCGCCGCACCACGTTGTCGGCTTCGCCCAGCTGCTTGTAGAGCTGGTCCGACATCTGGGTCGCCGCCGCGAGCTGGCTGCCGAGGTTCTCGTTGACGTCGCGCACGGCGAGCTTCAGCCCGCCGATCGCGCGCTCGGCGATCTCGGTCGCGGTGATCAGCTCGGCGATGACCGCCTTCAGCGAATGCTCGTCCGCCTTCAGCCGCGTCAGCCGCTTGTTCAGCAGGATGCAGTAGCCGATCGTGAGCATCAGCAAGATAGCCACCAGCGTCTCGATCGCCATTCCAAGGGAGTGGTTCATGGGGCCTCCATCATCTTGTTCTGCTCGTCCACCTTCTCGAACATCGCAAGTGTCGTATTTGGCTTGCGCAAGGGTTTCGTCACCCTGATAGCGACGCGGTCGCCGACCCGGCCCATGCGTCCTTCGGTGATTGTGACGTCGCCGCAGCGCACGGTGACGTTGGCATCCGCGCGCATGTCCAGCGGCAGCGTGTCGCCGACCTTCAGCCGCATCAGCTGCTTGAGCGGAATGTCGGCCTCGTAAAGCACGGCATCGACAGCGATCTCGGCCTGGCCGATCTCGGTCGCGAAATGGCCTTCCCAGACCGGGTCGCGGCCGAACTTTTCGCCCATGAACATCTGGAGCAGGACGCCCCGGATCGGTTCGATGGTCGCGTAAGGCAGCAGGAGCTCGATATTGCCGCCGCGGTCTTCCATGTCGATGCGCAGGCGCACCAGGATGGCGGCGTTGGCGGGACGGCTGATCGCGGCGAAACGCGGGTTGGTCTCGAGCCGGTCGATCGTGAAGGTCACCGGCGACAGCGGCCGGAACGCCTGCTCGGCGTCGGCCAGCACCACCTCGACCAGCCGCTTGACCAGCTCGGTCTCGATCGTGGTGTAGGGCCGGCCCTCGATGCGGAGCTGGCTGGTGCCGCGGCGGCCGCCGAGCAGCACGTCGATCATCGAGTAGATCAGGTTGGAATCGACCGTCGCCATGCCGAAATTGTCCCACTCCTCGGCCTTGAACACCGAGAGCACGGCCGGCAGCGGGATCGAGTTCATGTAGTCGCCGAAGCGCACCGAGGTGATGCGGTCGAGCGAGACTYCGACGTTGTCCGAGGTGAAATTGCGCAGGGATGTCGTCAAGAGCCGCACCAGGCGGTCGAAGACGATTTCGAGCATCGGCAAACGCTCGTAGGAGACCATCGCCGAATCGATGATCGCGCGAATGCCGGAATGGTCGTCG
The DNA here is from genome assembly GCF_056403875.1 of Bradyrhizobium sp. P2_E8. Lineage (NCBI taxonomy): Bacteria > Pseudomonadati > Pseudomonadota > Alphaproteobacteria > Hyphomicrobiales > Nitrobacteraceae > Bradyrhizobium > Bradyrhizobium sp. P2_E8. The sequence goes on along the minus strand of NZ_JBFUES010000151.1, from coordinate 5,560 downwards.
AGCGTGACGTCGCCGACGGTGAAGCCGAGGAGGTTGTCGATCTCCTCCTGCGACAGCACCCGCTCGCCGGAGTTCTTGCCGGTGCCGAGGTCGCGGCTGCCGTCCTCGACCATGGCCGCCCATTGCAGGGCCATGGTCTCGGAGAGTTCGTTTTCGGCAGCGGCCTTCGCGGCCTCCGCGGGATCCTCGGAATCGAGCGAAGCCTCCCATTGGGCGGCAATCGCATCCTGGTCCATCTGCTCGTTGCCGGCCATGACGCTAGCCCGTTACCTTCCCTGTGCCGTCACTGGATCACGACTTCCTTGAACAGCACCGCGCTGACCTGGACCGGCGCGACCGCCGCGTTGACGCGCTTGGTCAGCTCTTCCTTGAGGCGGAAGATGCCGGCGGAGCCGTTGAGGTCGGAGGAGCGCAGCTCGCGCACGTAGGTCTGGAAGATGTCGGTGACGCGCGGCATCGCCGGCTTGATCGCCTCGATCTGCTTCTCTTCCTTCAGCTCCAGCACGATCTTCAGCTTCAGATATTGCACGCGCTCGCCCGGAGCACCGGCGAGGTTGACCATCATGTCGGGCACCTCGACGAAGGCCGGCGGCTTCGGCGGGGGCGCCGCCTCGGCATGATGCTCGTCGTCGCCGTGACGGAAGAAGAAGAACCAGGTCGCCGCACCGCCGCCGAGAACGGCGAGCAGGCCGACAGCCATGATGATGAGCTTGAGCTTGTTCTTCGGGGGAGCGGCTTCCGCGCCTTCGGCGGCTGTGCCGCCTTCCGCTTCGTTCTCTGCCATGGTCGCCCGGCTCGCTCATCTCTTATAGGAATCGAAAGAGCGAAGCCCCCTGGCAGACAATGACGCGATACAAATGCCCCAGCGCAATGCGCTCCCTTGCACGCAAACGCTACGGTAATAATGGTTAACGGAATCTTTCGATTGGGCCTCCACTAGGAAAAATCTGCCGGGCAAACATGGCTAACAGAACCTTTCTGCCGCCCTTCCGCGCCCTCGAAAAACAATCAAGATATTGATATTAAACAATTTTCTGCGTTGGCACGGCTTTCGCTGAGAGAGGACCGAGACCGACGGGTTTGGGAGAACCTGACGGTCTCGTTCACGGGGTCCGCCAAGGCGCTTGGGAGAGCGAGGTGGCAGATCTCACTCAGGGGAGATCTTCCGATGCAGAACGCGCTTCTGATCGGCTTGTCACGGCAGATGACGTTGGAACGGCAGATGGATGTCATCGCCAACAACGTCGCCAATGCCAACACCAACGGCTTCAAGGCCGACCATTCGCTGTTCGAGGAGTATCTCAACTCGAACGCGCGTGAGGACAATTTCGTCGGTTCCGACCGCCGGGTCTCCTATGTGCAGGACCGCGGCACCTTCCGCGACGTCGGCCAGGGGCCGATGGAGGCGACCAACAACCCGCTCGACATGGCGATCGACGGCAACGCCTTCTTCGCGGTGCAGGCCAACGGCGCCGAGCGCTACACCCGCGACGGCAAATTTTCGCTCAGCAGCACCGGCCAGCTCGTCACCTCCGACGGCAACCTCGTGCTCGGCACCGGCGGCCCGATCACCTTCCAGCCGACCGACCACGACATCAATATCGCCCCCGACGGCACCGTCACGGTGCTCGAGGGCACGGCCAAGACCGACTCGATCCGCGGCAAGATCCGCATGGCCTCGTTCGACGATCCGGCCAGGCTGACCAAGCTCGGCGCCAACCTCTACAGCGCCGGCTCCGCGACCCAGCAGGCCGACACCAAGTCCACCGTGCGCCAGGGCTACATCGAGAAGTCGAACGTGAACTCGGTCGGCGAGATGAGCCGCATGGTCGAAGTCATGCGCAGCTACACCGCCATCGCCAATCTGCTCCAGCAGCAGAGCGACCTCCACAAATCGGCGATCGAGAAGCTCGCCGACGTTCCGGCCTGATTAGGGGACCACTGACATGCAAGCGCTCCACACCGCTGCGACCGGAATGGCGGCCCAGGAACTCAACGTCCAGGTCATCTCCAACAACATCGCGAACCTGCGCACCACCGGCTTCAAGAAGCAGACCGCGGCGTTCCAGGACCTGATCTACGAGCACGTCCGCCGCGTCGGCGCGCAGGCCTCGGACCAGGGCACCATCCTGCCCGTCGGTGTCGACATCGGCGGCGGCGTCAAGACCGTCGGCACGCCGCGCAGCATGACGCAGGGCACGCTGTCGCAGACCGGCAACGATCTCGACCTCGCGATGTCGGGTGAAGGCTTCTTCAAGATCCTGATGCCCGACGGGACCTACCAGTACACCCGCGACGGCACCTTCCAGATGGACAACCAGGGTCGCGTCGTCACCGCGCAGGGCAACCCGGTGCAGCCGACCATCACCATCCCGAACAACGCCTCCGGCATCTCCGTCAGCGAGCAGGGCCAGGTCTCGGTGACGCTGCCGGGCTCGTCGACCTCCTCGATCATCGGCCAGATCGGCGTGACCCGGTTCATCAACAAGGCGGGTTTGCAGCCCGTCGGAAGCAACCAGTTCACCGAAACGCCCTCCTCCGGCCCGCCGCAGGACGGCACCGCCAATGCCGAAGGCTACGGCAAGATCACGCAGGGCAGCCTGGAGCAGGCCAATGTCGACGTCGTCTCGGAGATGAGCGACCTGATCGCCGCCCAGCGCGCCTACGAGATGAACGCCAAGGTCATCAGCGCCGCCGACCAGATGATGCAATCGACCACGGCGCTGTTCCGCTGAGGCAATGACGATGATCCGCACCACCCTCGCCACGATCTCCGCTCTCCTGCTGCTGGCGMTGCCGGCGCAGGCCGCCGACGACGTCATCGCGGCGCCGACGCTGCGCGCGAGCGTCACCGTGACCTCCGACGTGGTGCGGGTCGGCGATCTCATCGACAATGCCGGCTCGGCCGCGCTGATCCCGGTCTACCGCTCGCCCGATCTCGGCACCACCGGCGCGCTGCCGGTCGCGCAAGTCCTGTCGGTGTTGCGCGCAAAGCAGGTGATCGGCGTGATGACCGGCGACGTCAGGGAAGTCCAGGTCACCCGCCTCGCCCGCACCCTCGCCAACAAGGACCTCGAAAACGCGGTCGCCTCGGCGCTCGAGCGCCGCTTCGGCCTTGGCGATGCCGCCAACATCACCATCACCTTCGACCGCGGCGTCGCCGACATGCGGCTGGACGCCTCCAACACCGGCGCGCTCCAGCCGGTGGCAACCCGTTACGACGCCCGCAGCGGCCGTTTCGACATCGCCTTCGAGATCAACAACGACAACAATCCGGCGCCGACCAAGCTGCGCTTCACCGGCTCCGCGATCGAGACCGTGGAAGTGGCCGTGCTGACGCGCGACATCGACCGCGCCGACCTCCTGAAATCCTCCGACGTCACGCTGGAGCGCCGGCCCAAGGCCGAGGTCACCGGCGAGGCCGCCTCGCGCGACCGCACCATCGGCATGCAGCTGCGCCGGCCGATGCGGGCGGGCACGCCGATCCGGGTCGCCGACATCGTCAAGCCCGACTTCGTGCAGCGCGACCAGAACGTCACCATCATCTACCAGGTGCCCGGCCTCTACCTCACCACGCGCGGCAAGGCGATCGAGAGCGGCGCCGAGGGCGACACCGTCAGCGTGCTCAACCTGCAATCCAAGCGCACGCTGACCGGCGTCGTCACCGGCCGCGGCCAGATCACGGTCCAGGGCGCGAGCCAGTCCGCGCCGATGCCGCCCGCGGTCGAGCAGACCTCCTCGCTCAAGCGCGACGAAACGCCCGCGGCCGCTGCTGCTGCTGCGCTCGCCCAAAGCCTGGTCCAGGCCCCCGCGTCTCCGGCCCAGATCGCCCAAGCCCAGATCCCGCAAGCCCGCATCTCGCAAGCTCCAGCCAAGTCAGAGTAAGTCATGTCCAGTTTCAGTTCGGCTTCCCGTCTTCGTCGCATCGCGATCTCTGCCCTGCTGCTGGCCTCTTGCGCGCTGGGCGGCTGTTCCTCGATCGACCGCCTGTCGCAGATCGGCGAGCAACCGAAATTGTCGGCGATCGACAATCCGACGACGCAGCCCGGCTACAAGCCGGTGCAGATGCCGATGCCGAAGCCGGAAGTCGCCTCCTACAATCCGAACTCGCTGTGGCGGAACGGCAGCCGCGCCTTCTTCAAGGACCAGCGCGCCCACCAGATCGGCGACCTCCTCACCGTGACCGTGAACATCACCGACAAGGCGAACCTCTCCAACGAAACCCAGCGCAGCCGCACCGCCAAGGAAGACTCGGGAATTACCGATTTTATCGGCAGCCAAACGGTCACGCAGCCACTCAAGGTCCTGCCCGGCCGCCTTCTCACCACCGACTCGACATCCTCCGCCGATGGCAAGGGCTCGGTCAATCGCACGGAAGCGTTGCAGACCAACGTCGCCGCGGTGGTGACGCAAGTGCTGCCGAACGGCAACCTCGTGGTCGAAGGCAAGCAGGAGATCCGCGTCAACTACGAAATCCGCGAACTCGTGGTCGCCGGCATCGTCCGCCCCGAGGACATCCAGAGCGACAACACCATCGATTCCAGCAAGATCGCCCAGGCCCGCATCGCCTATGGCGGCCGCGGCCAGATCACGGACGTGCAGCAGCCGCGCTACGGCCAGCAGGTCATGGACGTACTGCTGCCCTTCTAAGCCTCTCCCGAGCTCCCACATCGTGTTCGCGAACCTAGGCGCGAACGACGATGTACTACGCGGCCTCCGGTAGCTCCCCTGCCGGAGGCCGCATGTATTTTGGCGCGCGGTTGCGAGCCGCCGCCTACGCGGTCGGTTGGCGCAATCAAACGCCGCCCCAGCTTCCGTCATTGCGAGCGCAGCGAAGCAATCCAGAAATGCGACCACGGAAAGATTCTGGATTGCTTCGTCGCATCAGCGCAAAATTGCTTCGCAATTTTGTCGCGGGCTCCTCGCAATGGGGCGCTATGCGCCCCTCACGTAAACTTCGCCTCCACCACGCCCAGCCCGTCCAGCTCCATCCGCACCTTGTCGCCGGCCTTCAGCCATAGCGTCTTGACCAGGCTTCCCGTCAGCACGAGCTGTCCCGCATGCAAACTCTTGCCGTCGGCGGCGAGATGATTGGCGAGCCAGGCGAGCGCGTTGTGGGGGTGGCCGAGCACGTCGGCGCCGGTGCCGTGGCTGACCTCCTCGCCGTTGACGATGGCGCGGCCCTTGACCGCCGTCAGGTCCGGCACCGACGAACGCGGCACGGACGGCCCCAGCACGCAGCCGGCGGCGAAGAAATCGTCGGCGATCAGCGTCGGCGCGCCCATCGTCTCCCACTTCACATAGCGGTCGTCGACGATCTCGATCGCGGGATGATAGGCCTCGACGGCCTCGCCGACCCATTCGGCCGTGAACGGCGCCTCGCCGGCGGCAAGGTCACGCTGCAGCCGCACCGCGATCTCGCATTCGACGCCGACACGGACATATTTGGAGGTCGCGAGCTTCACCCCGCTGTCGTGCACGCCTTTCTGGAACACGCCGCCGCCGCAGGGATGCGGGATGCCGATATAGTCCTGCATCACTTGGCTGGTGCAGCCGATCT
>NZ_JBFUES010000150.1:0-10525 GCF_056403875.1 Bradyrhizobium sp. P2_E8 | reverse complement strand
GCACTGGTCTCGTCGCTGAATTGCGGGTTATGCGTAAAACCAATCGCCTCGTAAAAAGCTCTCGAATGCGCGAGGTCGGTAACGGGAAGATTGATGAATATCGTTCTCGGCATTTGGCGTTCCTTCGTTGGTGTTAAAATTCCGGATAAAAATCGCGGAGGTGGTAAACGGCTCGCCCTTGGGATCCGCATGGACAGTAAAGGGATTGATTGCGGAGTTCTTCATCGGGATGCCCTCTGTTTAGGGGCGACATGCGTCGCCGGCCCCCTTGCTGACGCGACGCCAACGATCGTGCGGACGTGATTTTGTGCTTCAGCTTCGTCGAGCAGGAAAGCGGCCAGATCGGCACGCTCCATGACGACTTTGCCGGGCGGCATCGCTCCCACATTGAAACGATATCCGCGGGGAGTTCCGCCCTCCAACAGTCTTGGCGGGCGCACGATGGTCCAGTCCAGATCGCTGGCCCGAATTTCCCGCTCCATCGACGTGCTGTCGGCCACTTGTCTCGCAAGCAGAAGACGCAACATCCAAAGCAGCGGGTTGGCCGTTGGATACAGCAGCCCCTGAGAAATCACGAGATAGCGGCGTACGCCACACATCGTCATGGCATTAATAACCGCTCGCGCACTTTCCTGGAGGAGCGCCGGGTCCTTGGACGATCGCTGGCCGAGACACGATATGACTGCGTCCCTCCCGGCGATCAGGGAGCTAAGCTGATCACTGTCGCGAGGTTCACTCGTGGCGGCAACGCTGTGGCCTCGAGCCAAGGCTTGCTCGGCGACAAGCCCCCCGGTTCTGCCGGTTGCCCCGAGCACAACGAGCTTCATATCAACGTCCCCGATGACAGGGCGTCGCCTGATTCCGAAAGCTCGGCGTTCGGACTATTCCGAAAGCGCACGCTGAGCTTCCWGCTGGGCCCGRATGGTTCGCGGATCGACRGCGATCCAGGATTCAGARAYYTTCCCGTYGGTGACGCGATACGCGTTTATGCCCCAGGATTCGAAMGGCTTGTTGGTGGGCTTCAGATTGAAGAATTGGCCCGTGTGAACGCCGGTTTCATGCCACCGAGCTACAACCCAATCGTCCTCCGCGACCARKGAYTCWAGGTCRATGCGAAARTCCGAGTAGGCTTGGTGAATGTTYGCCGCTGCTGCAACGAAGCCGGCRGGGCCRTTGCGCSCGTTAGARTGGTCGACATGCGACTCCGCCACCAAATCCAAAAAGTCTGCGGGACTGTYTCGCCCGATAGCKTCGTACAGGCGCTTGATGATGTCCTTGTTGCGCGCAACCGATCCGTTCTCCGCCATCTGTTTCTCCGGTCCTGATTTTTCGCTATAGATCTGCTATGGTGCGAACCATATTGAATATAGCAAACTATATCGGATGCGCTAGAGCAATGTCAAAAGAAAATGCCCGTACGTATCGCTCACCGTCGCGCGCGAAGCAGGCATCCGAGACGCAGAYGCGAATCCTGGATGCAGCGATGGGGCTGTTTCAAACGAAGGGATTCGATGGGACCACGATCGACGCCATCGCCTCCGAGGCTGGGGTGGCGGCGCCGACAGTCTACGCCGCGTTCAAGTCGAAGCGCGGCATCTTCATGGCCCTGCTCGACAATGCGCGATTTGGCCAGCGATATCAGACCCTGGTGTCCGAAGCCCTGGCGACGCCAGACCCGCACGCGCGGCTGCGTTTCTCCGCGCAGATCGCGCGGCAAATTTATGAATCGGAAACAGCAACGATGGATCTGCTGCTTGGGGCCTCCGCGTTGTCCCCAGAACTGGCAAAATTAGTCGGAGAGCGTGAAGCGCGGCGACGTCTCTCGCAGCTCCCTCTCATCAAGGAACTACATGGTCTCGGTGCCCTAAGGCGGGGACTCGGCATCCGCAGCGCTGCGGATCTGATGTGGACCTTGACGAGCCGTGAGATCTACCGATTGCTGGTGAGCGAGTGCAGCTGGTCGCCGTCGGCTTATGAAGAMTGGCTWCARGCTACCCTTCGCCGCGAACTGTGCAGCKAGACWGACACAAAGACGAACTAGCTTTCCGACGCATTTGGCAGTCGAGAGCCCGACCGGAAACTCGAAGTGTATTCCCGTTCAACCATTTTGGCTCACTGTTCCAATCCAGCGGCTAAAGCCGGCGAGCAGTGCGTCGAGCGACTTCAGATTTTTGGCGTCGATGAGGCGACCTTCCTCATCGAAGATGTCGCCCGCGGTTCTAAAGAAAGTCTGTGGCGAGGGCTTTACGAACGGCTCGCAGGCGTTGAGCGTGTTTCGCAACTCCGCTTGGGTGTGCTACGGGGCCATAGGTAAGGTTCTCGTCGAGCCCCTTCCGCAGAAGACTGATGAGTGCCGCTCGGACTCTCCGTCTAATGCTGCCGGGCTAGATGTAGCTGTCCCCATTCGGCTAGAACTTTCATAACTTGCCCAAGCGATTTCCCATGTTCGCTGAGCGCATACTCAACGCGTGGCGGCACTTCGGCGAATACGGTTCGTGTCAAAACTCCTTCGCTCTCCAACTCGCGGAGGTGCATCGTCAGCATGTGTTGGCTGACCCCATCAATGGCGCGGCGCAGCTCGTTGAACCGGCAGGGTCTGCCGAGCAGTTGCCAAAGGATCAGCACCTTCCACTTGCCGCCAAGAACCGACAACGTCGCGGCGATCTCGGGCGGCGGCTCGATCAGCGCGCTCTTCGAAGGGCAGGTTTCTCCATTAGTCAGGTTTTCCATACTACACCATAAAATCCATCCTACTTGTGGAATCCATACAGCATCGATCATCCTTCTGGCGTCAACTGGCAAAAGGAAAACAAATCGATGACGTCATCTCCGTCTACTCCCTCCTCAAAGCTGCGCACGACCATGTCGTGGGTTGTTCGAATAATCCTCGCGATCGCTTTCATTGGCGCGGGAATATTCAAGCTGTCCGGACATCCGGCCGCGATCGAAGAGTTCGACCAGGTCAGGCTTGGCCAATGGTTTCGCTACTTCACCGCCGCTACCGAGATTCTCGGCGCCGTGCTTCTGCTCTGGCCGCGGACCGTCTTCTACGGCGCTGTCCTGATGGGAGCTGTTTGYGTTGGAGCATTCGTGGCGCAGCTCACCGCGCTTCACGGCGACATCATCCACACGATCGTTCTCGCCGTGATCTTTGCGATCATCGCCTGGAAGTGGCGCGCGCAAGTGGCCGCCTTCCCGCTGCTTGACTCACGCCGATAGACTGGAGCCGCCACGTGGAGCTTGGAATTGATCGCTTCGTCTTCGCGCCGCGCGGGGAAACGCTTGAGGAGTTGCCGAGGCAGATCGTCAGCGATGTACTGGAAGAGATCCAGCTCGCCGATGAGCTTGGCATCCACATCTACGGGATCGGCGAACACCACACCGATGAGTTTCTCGACTCGGCTCCCGCGATATTGCTCGGAGCCGCCGCGGCGCGCACGCGGCAGATACGCCTCACGAGCGCGATCACCATTCTGGGTGCCGCCGACCCGGTCCGCGTCTTCGAGGAATATGCGTCGCTCGACCTGGTCTCCGGTGGCCGCACAGAGATTATCGCCGGAAGGGGAGCCTATGCCGAAGCCTTCTCTTTGTTCGGCTTCAACCTTGGAGATTATGACGAGCTATTCGAGGAAAAGCTCAGGCTGTTGCTGCAGCTCCGCCGTGGCGGTCCAATCACCTGGAGCGGTCGGCACCGCCCGCCTCTGAGCGGACAGAGGATCACACCCCCGACAGCACAAGCAGCGCTGCCGATCTGGCTTGGCGCGACCGGATCGCCGGGATCATTCATCCGAGCCGGCGAACTGGGTCTGCCCTTGGCCGTGGGCATTATCGATGGAGAATTTGCGGCCTACCGCCCCTTGATCGATCTCTATCGCGACCGAGGCCTGCGCGCCGGCCACAAACTTGAAGGTCTCACGGTAGGTGTTCACGCGATCGGCTACGTCGCCGACACGAGGGAGCAGGCGCTTGAGGAATTCTTCCCACCCTATCGGACCATCTTCGGCGAGCTCGCGCGCAAGGTTGGCCGGCCAGAGCCGACCCGACGCTCATTCGCTCAGCTCACTAGCTCCTCCTCCGCGCTGATTGTTGGCAGTCCTGAAGAGGTTGCAGACAAGCTGCGCCATATCGACGATGTGCTTGGCGGCGTCTCCCGGGTCAGCCTACAAATGAGCGTGGGGCCTCTGCCCAAACCGCAGCGGCTTCGATCCATCGAACTGCTCGCGGGCAAGGTGGCCGAACTCCTAACGAGCTGAGCTTCGGCCGGCGCGATACGCGCTTTCCGCTTTGAGAAAAGCCACCACAAGGGGATTGCGTCGAGCGCAACTGCGGAACAAAGACAGTCGCCAAAAAGAACGGGTGCTGCGGGAGAGTCAGTATTCTCGGCTCTCCCAGCGCATCTCTCCCGATGATGCGAAGACCACCCTCCTCTAGCGCTGCTTCGTAGTCGGGGTTCAGACCGAAGTTGCAGTAATACTCCTCCGCGGCTGCCGTAGCTGAATATGCCGCCGCCGCGAGCGTTTCCGCTTCTATCAGCACCTCCATCCGCTGACCAACTAGCGAACACGACAATGGCGTGACCAAAAGCTTGGACGCATAAGGGTCGTGCTCGGCATGCTGGGCATCGCCAATCCCCAGCACGTTTCGCGCGAACTCGATAACGACATATTGGCAGCCACCGAACGTGCCTAGCAGCGGCAATCCTGTTCGCCGACTGAATTGAATAGCTGCAAGCGTTCTCCGGCGGTGGAGTTCCGCGCGGTTGTGCACACGTGCTCGCATTGGAGGGGCATATTTTGCGGGTGCGTTGTCTGCTCGACGACATCCCGCTGAGGCACGCCGAACGGTCTCGGCCGTAGCGCCAAGGTCCGAGCCGAGTAAACCTCAACCACTATGCCGGACTGATGCGACGGCTGCCCCAGTCTCAGGAAGCTCCAGCACGATCAAAAAGGAGCGCGGTTCTCCGCGCGCCAAAGGACAATATCCGGAAGCGTTGTTCAGTACCGTATTTGTTCGCCRACTCACAAAGCTGTCTTCACGTATTTATCGATCACTTCAGAAAGCTGCGCGGGGGACAGTTCCGCACTTCCCCCGAACGTTGAACTCCAGTGGTCGGCGATGACACCCCGGATATTGGCGAGGATTGTCGGATCCACATTCGAACCGTCGGTTAGCGCCCGCTCTACATCGGCCAAGCTCAGATTGCCGTTCGATCCAAATGCGTGAATAAGACCATCAGCTAGATCAGCCGCGCCCTTTCGTTCAAGCGAGGCGCTGTCCAGGTCACCTGCGCTGGAGCCAATCGCCGAGGATGCAAACTGTGTTCTCCCGAACTGGCTGGCCAACAGTTGGTGGGCTTGACCAGACTGGATATCGCCGCCGTTTGGCTGGCCGCTAAACTGGCCTTCTTGCGCGTTGAGCAACGCGACCAGCAGTTGCGTGTTGAATTGAACGGTACCCGGGCTGGATGGTCCAGAAGACCGTGCCGAGCCCATCTCTGGCGCGGGCGGGCTTGCTTGGCCCGCCAGTTTTTCCACGTCAAATTGGTCTCCCTGGGAGCGCGGCGTTTTGGAGGCACCGTAAGTGTTCCACGGGTTTGAAGGACCAGATACGCGCATGATTTAGTCACTCCTCAATAGTCGGCGCTCCTCTTTGAGAGCGCCGTACGGGACATCAATTATCGGCGACCGCTCAACGTGGATGACTTGCGGCCGTGGAGTCGCGATAAAGGCGAGCAAAGCGACTAAAGTCGAGCCAAGGGCAACGGCAAGAATGCTGGACATGCGATCCTCCTGGCCCTTCCGATATTGAACAATTTCGCGAATCCATTATAGTCATATATATTGAAATCGTCAACGAGCTCTGAATGTCGTTGGAAACTACCGTGCAATCGAGCTTCTACGGAGACGGTCGCCGCGTCGTCCCAGCAAGTTTCGAACGCGCATGTCTTCGGTCCGTAACGCTGCTTTTTTCGGCGAGATGTCACGTTCGGCGAATCTCAATCGTCATGACATCGGACCAACGAACGGAACCAGCCAAGACCGTCCGACTTGATCCCGTTGCCGCCGCGCCTTCCCTTGTGAAGGAGTGGCATCGCAGCTCCGTGACCTTGATCTGGCTTCGATCCGAAGCTGGCCGAGCTCGTCAAGTTACGCGCGTCACAGCTGAACGGATGCGCGAACTGCATCAATAGTTACACCTACATTGCGCGCACTAGCAACGAGTCGCACCAGAAGATCCACCTTGTTGCCGCGTGGCGCGACGCCCGCTGCTATAGTGACCGAGAACGTGCCGCTTTCGCTTGGACGGAAGCTTTGACACGCCTTTCCGAAGAGCACACGCATGTGACTGCCTATGAAGGGCTCAAGGTGCACTTCACGGACGAAGAAAAGGTTGCGCTGACGATGACGATCATCGTCATCAACGGCTGGAACCGGATTGCTGTTGGGTTCGGTCGTTGGGCCGATCCTGCTGCGATCAAGGCGAAGGCCGCTTGATTTCGTCGGGCGCCGAGGATGCAGCCGCGACCTTCGCGCGGCTCCACCCCAAACTCTTACGCGTCGCCCATCGGATGCTCGGCTCGGTCCACGACGCCCAGGATACAGTCCAGGACGCGTTGTTCGGTGCATGGCAGTCGACCGGTCTGAGGTGCGCCAGCCTGAGGCTTTCATACAAAGGACCGTTACGCGGCTTTGCCTTGATCTGCTCAAATCGGCGAAGCGCCAATTCTCGTCACAAGCTTCTGGGCGTCCTCTATCTGCTGTGGGTCGGACTGGTGCTCGCGCTTCGCTCGGTGCGCGATCCGAAATCGCGATCGAGGCTGCCGGGCGGCATCGGTGCGGTCGCCTTATTCCAGTTCGCCAAGGCTAGGTGTCTGGTCCCGAGATGTGGGGGAATCACCGAGGCTGCGCCCGCGTGCCACATGGGCCATTCCCGTCTTTGCAACCGTCGTCTCGTGCCCGCTGCCACAATGCTCATCGACGAGTTCTAACGGGACTTGCGGGGCCACGGGGGAGATGGTCGCGGCTGTGGTCAAAAGCCCATGCTAGTTCTGAGCGAAGGCTCGCCGATAGCTGCTCGGGGAAGCGCCGAAGCGTTTCGAGAAGGCCTTTGAGAAGGATGAGATGTCGGAAAAGCCGGATTGTGTCGCCACAGTCTGGATCGGAGCTGACGGGTCGCTCAGCAGCGCACGCGCCCGGTCGAGACGCAACTGAACCAGGAGCTTGGCGGGAGTGAGGCCAAGGTCGGCGACGCAACGGCGATGGAAGCTGCGCTCGCTCATGCCCACCGCCTCGGCCATCGCCGATACAGGGACGTCGCTGCCGAGCCGCGTTTCCAGCCAGGGTATAAGGCGGGYGACGGTGGGGCCTCCTTGTGTCTGCAGCGACAGCGATTGGGAGAACTGCGACTGCCCGCCGGGGCGCACCAGATGGAGCACCAAGCTTCGGGCCACGGCCAGCGACGTCTGGCGTCCGAGGTCTCGCGCGACCAGGGCCAGCGCCAGGTCGATGCCGCTGGTCACCCCGGCGGCCGTCCAGATCTTGCCATCTTCAACGAACAGCGCCTCGACCTCGACCTTGGCCCGCGGATAGGCGCGCGCCAGCCGGTCCGCCGCCATCCAATGGGTCGTCACGCGACGGCCGTCCAGCATCCCTAGCGCGCCCAACAGGAAGGCACCCGAGCAGACGGAGGCTACACGGTGGGCCCGTTCGGCCGCCCTGGCCAGCCACCCTATCGTTTCCGGATCGGCCAGCGCGCGCTCGAGAGGCACCGCAGGAGCGCCGGGGACAACCAGCGTGTGAATGGTCTTCGGGGCGGAGTCGAAGGGGGCGCTGCAGAGTGTGAGGCTGGCGGACGAACCCAACATCGGCGCGCCGCCGACGTAGCTGACCTCATAGCCACCTTCGGCGCTGTGTTCGCCAGCCAGGGCGAACACCTCCGCAGCCCCGGCGACGTCCAGAAGCTGCACGCCGTCGAACAGCAGAAAAACGACCGACCGAGCCTTGGCAGTTCTGGACATGAGTTTGTCATAGCTGTCAACGCCGTCGCGGTCCATCGTGCCAGAGCCAACAACAAGGGGATGGCCGAAATGAAGTTTGCATTCCTGTTCTATGGCGGGATGACCGCGCTCGACATGATCGGGCCGCATGAAGTGCTGAGCCGCTTGCCCGGGGTGGAGGCAGTGCGCGTAGCCAAACGCGCGGGGCCGATCCAAAGCGATTCCGGCGTGGTCCTTGTCGCCGAGGCCAGTTTCGCCGACGTATCGCAAGCCGACTTTCTCCTGGTCCCGGGCGCGGGCAGCGCGACATCGTTGCGCGACGACCCAGAAACTCTCGATTGGGTCCGGGCGATCCATGCGACCAGCCGCTGGACCACGTCGGTCTGTACCGGCAGCCTGATCCTCGGCGCCGCGGGCCTGCTCAAGGGTGTTCGCGCCACAACCCACTGGGCCGCGCATGATCGCTTGGCCGGCTATGGGGCTATTCCCGTGTCGGCCCGAGTGGTCGAGGACGGCAAGATCATGACGGGCGCCGGTGTCGCTGCCGGGATCGACATGGCTTTGACCCTGGCCGCGCGAGTCGGAGGCGAGGGCCTCGCAAGAGCGCTGCAGTTAGGGATCGAGTACGATCCGGCCCCTCCGTTCGATGGTGGACACCCGTCAAAGTCGGATCCTGCGCTGACCGCGGCTGTGCGGGCGTCAGTGACGCGGTTCTTCGAGCCGCTTGCGGTGGACACGGCATAATGCAGCGAGTCCAAGTCCCGGCGCCTGGGCCGGTGGGCGAGATCCTCGCATATTCGTCGGCGGTCCGGGTAGGACCGCATGTCTGGATCTCGGGCGCAGCGCCCTATGACGACGATGGGCGGCTCGTCGGCGACGGAAATCCTTACGAGCAAGCACGGCAGGCGCTGGTCAATCTCGGGACGGCCCTGTCTGGCGTGGGCGCGAGACTCGCCGATGTGGTCGCCACTCGGATCTACGTGCTCGACGTCAAGGCCTGGCGCGAGATCGGGCGGGCCCACGGCGATACCTTTCGGGAAGTACAGCCGGCATCCACCATGGTCGAAGTGCACGGGCTCTTAGGCCCCGGCATGGTGGTAGAGATCGAGGCCGAGGCCTTCGTCTGCGACCAAACCGCTTGAGACGGCGGCTTGGCCGAAAATCGACCGGCGCACCGAATGTCGTCGCCGACCGGCAAATCCCGACGTCTGCCGGCAAGGGATGTCACTGGCGCTCCGTGGCAGATGCCTGGTGGCAGTGCGAGTACAACGTCGTTTGCCGCGAGCGGGGCCTGCACTACTTCGCGTTCTTCGGCTAACCGCCTTTGGATGAGATCCTCGGTCACATCCAGATGGACAAGCCCTTCTTCTTTCGCTCAACATCGACAAGCTGGAGAAGGCCTGGGCGCCATACCTCCCTTCGTGAGCAGCATCCGTGACCCGGATGATCTCTATGATTTCCTGGTCCGGAAGCTCAGCCTGAAGGCGGCTGTCGACGCCGCGGTTGTATGYGACCGCATGGCGATGCCAGCTAGTGGGCCAACATCCTGGATCACAAAGATGTCGGCATCCTTCTGGAAGAGGCCGCGACCGGCGGCAAGATCGCCATCTCGAGCCAATTCCTCGGGCGGCTGGGTACGAGTGCATGTCACTCGACCGATTCGTCGAGCACGAGCGAACATCAAAGATCCAGACGTGGAAGGAGATGCTCGCTGGTCAGGACGCGGTTAAYGGCCCCCAAGCTATGAGGACGCTGTTCGAACTTTCGAGGGCATTCCGCCGTTGCATGTGACGGATGGCCAATAGGCGGTACGAGCGCCGCGCCTGTAGATCCACAGCGATGGCGTGTCCGGAGAGCTGGTGCTCAATGTGGCGAGCGGCAAGGTGGTCGCCGATTTCAGCGTCGCGGCGTTATCTGATCGTCTGGCCGCTGTCGGAGTCGTCGCGTCCAAACGGGGGCGAGTTGACTATCGCAACGGGTACCCGTGCCGTGCCCTATGTTGACTCGCCGTAGCGCCGGCCGACCGCCGTCGCACTGGATCAGATGGCGCCGGTCGTTCTCGCACCCTCCCTTCGGGAGGGCACCCGAGTATAATCAGTCGATCCCCAGAACTGATGAAGAAGATCGATGGGATCTCCCGCGCCAACCCTTTGGTGCTGGTTCGAAAGCGCTCGCCATCGCCGGCAGCTACGGTCGGCGGCTGGGGGACGCGCTAGGGCTCAGGCGGAGTTGCGGCACACACGCTCGCCGCGTTCGGGACGTCCGTAGTGCCTCGGCATAGGCATCCTTTCGAACCGCAGCGACGCTTCCGACGAGGAGGATCGGCTCATTGGCTCTGAAATCTGAAGTCGGTCGACGCATTGCTCGCCGGCTTCAGCAATTGGATCGAAAGAGTGAGCCAGAATGGTTGAACGGCGAAAGCACTTCCAGTTCCCGATCGTCGGCACGCCGCTAGTCCGCCCCGCGAATGCGGCGAGGCTAGTTTGCCTTCGTGTCAGTCTCGCTGCACAGTTCGCGGCCAAGGGTAGC
>NZ_JBFUES010000149.1:0-10550 GCF_056403875.1 Bradyrhizobium sp. P2_E8 | reverse complement strand
GAAAGACACCTCGATCCCGTCCGCCGATGTCGACAACGAGATCGGCGACATCGCACGCGCTGCCGAAGTGTTCCGCCGCGCGCTGGAGGAGGCCGATACCGCGCGCGAGGCGGCGGTGCGCGCGCTTACCGAGCAGCGCCTCGCCGAAGAGAGCTACCGGAAGCTGTTCGAGGGCTCGGTCGACGGCATCTACGTGACGACGCCGGCCGGCGACCTCCTCAACGCCAATCCGGCGCTGGCGCGGATGATGGGCTATGACAGCCCGCAGCACCTGATCGACAGCATCAACGACATCGCCCACACGATCTACGTCCATCCCGAGGCGCGCGCCGAGTATCAGCGGCTCATGCATCGCGACGGCATGGTGCGCGAGTTCGAGTACCAGGTGCGCCAGCGCAGCGGCGACATCCTCTGGCTCTCCGACAGCGCGACCGGCGTGCGGGATGAGCAGGGCAAGATCATCCGCTACGAGGGCACGCTGCGCGACATCACCGACCAGAAGCGGGCGGAAGACGCCATCGCCGAAGGCCGGCGCCTGCTCCAGCAGGTCATCGATACCGTGCCCGCGGTCATCAACGTCAAGGACCGCGACCTGCGCTATGTGCTGATGAACCGCTACATGGCCGGCATCTTCGGCATCGAGCCCGGCGATGCGCTCGGCCGCACCACGGCGGACCTGATGTCGCGCTACGGCGCGGCCAAGACCGACGAGAACGACAAGCGCGTGCTCAAGCTCCGCAAGGGCCTCGGCTTCTACGAGGAGGAGTACAAGGATAGCTCCGGCAACATGCGGCAATGGCTGGTCAACAAGCTGCCGCTGCTCGATGCCGAGGGCGAGATCGAACGGATCGTCACGGTGGCGCTCGACATCGGCGAGCGCAAGCGCGGCGAGCAGGAGATGCGCAAAGCCAAGGAATCGGCGGAGACTGCGCTGCGCAATCTGCGCGAGACCCAGGCCTCGCTGATCGAGGCGGAGAAGCTCGCCGCGCTCGGACGACTGGTCGCGGGCGTCGCGCACGAGGTCAATAATCCCGTCGGCATCAGCCTGACGGTCGCCTCCGCGCTGGAGCGCAAGACCGCGATGTTCACGTCCGAGGTCGAGCGCGGCGAGCTTCGCCGCTCCACGCTCAACGACTTCCTCAACACCAGCCGCGACGCATCCTCGCAGCTGGTCTCCAATCTCAACCGCGCCGCCGAGCTGATCCAGTCGTTCAAGCAGGTCGCGGCCGACCGCAACTATTCGGACCAGCGCAGCTTCGATCTCGGCGACCTCACCGAGCAGGTGGTGATGAGCCTGCGGCCGGGCCTGCGCAAACACAATCTGACGCTCAACGTCGATTGCCAGCCGAGCCTGACCATGAACAGCTATCCCGGCCCGTACGGGCAGGTGCTGACCAACCTGTTCCTCAATTCGGTGGCGCACGCCTTTCCCGACGGGCGTCCGGGCATCATCGACATCCAGGTGCGCGAGTCCGGCAAGGACAATGTCGAGATCATCTTCTCCGACAACGGCTGCGGCATGTCGCTCGACGTCCGCCGCCGCGCCTTCGATCCGTTCTTCACGACGCGGCGCGACCAGGGCGGCACCGGACTCGGGCTGCACATCGTCTACAGCATCGTCACCAACCGGCTCGGTGGCCGGCTCGATCTCGATTCCGAGCCGGGCGGGGGCACGCGTATCCAGATCATCCTGCCGCGCACGGCGCCGCTCGAGCAGGCTGCGGAATAGCTAGTCCACGTCGGCGAGCTTGTGCAGCGTCGCGCCGAAAATCAGGCTGGCCTTGCCGACGAGCGCCGTTCCCGTCATCTCCGCGCGGGTGTCCGTGTAGGTCCCGCTGACACCGATGCCGACCGGCGCCGGTCCGCCGAACAGCGGATTGTCGTCGCCCCGCGGCGAGGTGTGCCGCTGCACCAGCACCTCGCCTTTGAAGGAGTGGTCATCCTTCACCACGTAGCTGCCGGTGTAATAGAGGTACGCATCGCCRCCAAGGATCTTGCCGTCGCGGAAAAGAATCACGCCGCTGCCCTTGCCGACTCGACCATCGAGCAGGTTCACGTGGATCGAATAGAGGCCGTTCTTCATAACGTCCCGCAGGCCGGCCGCCATCGCCCAATGGCGTAACCGGTAGAGCTTTTATGCCAAAGCGCATCCCCTCGCGCAACGCGGCAGTTTGCCGGCCGGCAAGCTGTTCCGTGGTGCGGACCGTAATTGTCCCGGCTTGTCTGTGACGCGGTGATGACGGTCTCATCATGAGGCGTGGCCAGTCGTTGCGAATCAAGTTGGCCCGCGAAATGCATAACCATTGTTGCACTGGCCGCGGGGTGCTGGAGCAAGACAAACGTGAGCAACTGGATCGATTCCAGCGGCGATCAGCCGCGTCTGTACAGTGCGCGTCCCACGAATTGCAAAAGCGAACGACGGCGGATCGGTCGCGCGGCACGCTGGCGAAGCGTGACGAGGCTGGCATGTGCCACGGCCTTGATTGCGCTAGCAGCGCCCTTCGGGCACGCCCGCGACCGCGGCCAGTTCGTCAACACCAATGCGGATTTGAAGGCCTGGTTCGACAGCCTGCGAAGCGGCAAGGGGCCTTGCTGCTCCGATGCCGACGGCTCGGCGCTCTCGGACACCGACTGGGACAGCAAGGACGGGCACTATCGCGTCCGCGTCCCGCGTTATGGCTACGCGCTCGAGGGCCAGCAGCAGGAACTCGTCTGGGTCGACGTGCCGGAGGAGGCCGTGATCTCGGAGCCGAACCGGGTCGGCCGCACAATGGTATGGCCGATCTACGGCTATATGGGCGTCACCATCCGCTGCTTCATGCCCGGCAGCATGACATAGCCGCGCCGGGCGGCACGCCGCCTGGTCTCGCTGATGGCCAATGCGGCGTGCGCCACGTCAGGTGTATTTCTTGTCGCGCTCGAGCAGCTCGATGGAAATGCCTTCGGGGCCGCGGATGAAGCAGATGCGCACGCCGGGCCGGATCGTCGTCGGCTCGCGCGTGAACGTGACGCCCTTGGCCTTGATCTCGGCGGCGACGGCGTCGATGTCCTTCACCGTGAGTCCGAAATGGTCGAGGCCCTGGTGCGGGTGCGGCGGCGGCGGGCTGACGGCGTTGTCGCCCTCGAGCGGCGCGATGAAGATCCGGGCACCGCCGAGGTTCACGTCGATCCGTCCCGGCGCGCGCACGATCTCGCCACCGAGGATGTCCCGCAGCCAGGCCGCCGTGGCCTCCGGATCGGGGCTGCGCAGATGGACGTGATCCCAAGTGACGGCGATTGGCATTTCATGTTCTCCCAACAGGGTCTTTCGGTATTGCGGCCCATGTTAACGGCCCCGGCCGGTGATCGCCACCGTGGTTGCCGACTCGCTTGAAGCGCGGGAACCTTAGTTCGTCTCCCGGATTAAGGTAAGCAGTGGCCGAATCCGCCGTTGAACCTGTTGCGGCCACCATCGGTGATACAGCCATGAGCGCAGGGTTTGAACGGCTCGGGTTGGGACGCTTCGCCGGCATCGGCGAGCGCCTGGCGCGGGTCGTGACGGTTGCGAGTGTCTCATTTGGCCGAAGCCTGCTGTGGCTGCTGGCCGCCATCATCGTCGGCAGCGGCGTCTGGATGCTGTTGCCGCTCTCCAAAGGCAACAGCGCTGAACCGGCGAAGCCGGAGCTGGCATCCGTCGAGACGGTGCCTTCGGGCGATGCGGCAGCTGCGGTCACGCCGGCGTCCGAAGCCCAGGCTCTGGCTGCGGCAGAACTCGACCGTCTCAGGATCTCCTCCCAGACCTGGCGCCGCGGCGGGCTTGGCTCGAAGGCGCTGGTGACGTTCACGCTGCGAAATGACAATGACTATGCCGTAAAGGATGTGGCGATCGTTTGCGCGTTCGCACGACGCGACGGCAGCCATCTCACCGACCGCAGCCGCGTTCTGGCCGACACGGTCAGCATGAAGAGCCGCAAGACCTTTGCGCGCATCACTGTCGGCTATGTCAACGTTAATGCCGATCAGGCCACGTGTTCGCTGGTTGCAGCCCGTCGCGCGTAAAGGGCGGCAATTTCGGGTAGCGGAAAAGTTACCCTTACCGGGCCTTGGCAAAAAACTTGGCGCTGCCATTTGAACCGAACGGCTGGGCCAGGAACCAATTAGAGTATCGCCTGTTGAGGCGGAGAGCCCACGCGGGGATGCGGGGGGCGGAGTGCGGCCAATGCCCATCTTTCGGTATTTCCTCTTTGTCGGTGGAGCCTTGCTCGCACTGCTGTTGGCAGTGAACTTCGCTCTGCCGGCCTCACCCGTGACGCAGGCCGTCGCGACCGCTGGCAACGATCAGCCGCTGATCCGGATCCGGTCCGATCGGCACCTGCCTGAGCGCGTCGTGCTCGACACCAGCCAGCCGACGATTGCCCCGCCCGCGACGAAGACCGCCGCTGTCGTTGCGCCTCAGCCGCCGGTGCAGGATGCCGCCTCGGCGGCGCTGGCCGAGATGTCGGCCAAGGCGCGGGTGCGCGAGACGTTCGCCCAGTTCACGCCGGGCCAGAAGGCGGATGCCGCCACAGCGAAGAAGACCGACGCCAAGCCGCAGACTCAGGCCCAGGCTTCTCCGGCCCAGGCTCAGCCCAAGCGCAAGGTTGTGCGGGCGCATCCGGCGCCGCAGCAGCCCGGCCGGCCGATGATGCTGGTGGCCCAGCAGCCGCATTTCGGTCTCTTCAACACGACCTGGTGAGAGCCGGCTCTGATCCGCCTCGCTGGAGGCGGGAAGGGCTTTTTATTGGCCAGCCTCTCTGCTAATTCGAACGCGTCCGAACGCCGCCCGGTACGCTGGTTCGCCAGCGAGACGGTCCGGCATTTTTCGGTCTCGGCCCGCCCGGGCCAGGGCGCTCGTAGCTCAGCTGGATAGAGCATCGGATTTCGATTCCGAGGGTCGGAGGTTCGAATCCTTCCGAGCGCGCCAGAATTACTCTAGAAATTTCAGCGACTTAGGTTGTTTCGGCTTCGTTCAGCGCTCCGTTTTCGTGTTGCGTGCCGTTGTAATTCGCAACAAGCAAAATCAAGGCGTTACGAACAGCTACAAATCATTCCACGCAACACGGCCGCAACACGCCGCTTCTCGGTTCGTTCTATTGCTCGCGTTCTCCACGGTAGCGATCTCACGAAGTCATTTTGTCGGCTTCGCGAAGCGAGCTCTTCGCATCGGATATCCAGCGCTGAGGGGGCCCCCGCCAGCGTGGCCCGCTTTTCCATACCCATGAAACTCGAAGCCCGTTCCGCGACGTCTGGAATCCAAGTAGCCTCGGGAACGTTCCGGTCGGTGCCGTAATTTGGAGAGCAATGACCGTAGTTCTCATTCCCGGCATGCTGAAAGCGCTTCGCCTAGTGCGCCTCCACGGCTTTATGGTCGAGCGCAGAGACGGCCTGTATTACCCCGGCAGCAACCGGCCGGCATGCTCGAAGGCTTTGGCAGAGAAGATGGTTGAAGGCGGCTGGCTGGTGAAACAGGGAGAGCGTTATCAGCCTACAGAGAAGGGTTGGCATGCAGGAGAAGCCGGTTCGGATGCGGGGTAAGGCCGGGGCCGCTGGAGGTGCTGGACTGGCGTCGATCCAGCGACCTGAGCCTAGGAAAAATTCGGCATTCAGCTCTGTTCGCTTTCACACCTTGGCAGTACGTTCCCCTCAGGAGGCCGCTCCAGTTGGCGGCCTCTGGTCGGTTCACTCTGGCGACGTTTGTTTGATGTGCCGAGGTGGCCTATTTCGATTTTCTGGCGCATAAACGGACATGCCAGAATCTCATCACCGATCCTGTCAGTGCGGCGCGGTCTATAGCCGAACCGAGGCGATGGCTCCCGGTCGGCAGATCGCCAGCTTCGAGTGCTCGGTCTGTGGCGCGACCATGGAAGCCTGGAACACCGCTTGGGTGCCCATCTATCGATTGATTGCCGGTCCCGTTCGACCTCCCAGCCCAACTAGCAACTAGCGACACGCGGCCGGATTAGCCAGTGATGGCAGAGTCGTTCGGCAATTCATTCACTATCGTTGAAGTGACCTCAGACGACGCGCCGAGGCCAACGAAGCAGATGTGGCTAGCCTTAGCCAAGCCTACCCAGGCGTTGACGTTGGTCCTCGCGGCTGTCCCCGAGGGCTGGACGGCGGAAGTTGTGCCTGCCGTTCTCACAGAAAAGCAGCAAAGATTGTTCGAGGAGCTCAAGCTCGAACCTGGCGAGGTTCACCGGCTCCATTCGGAGTAAGGTTGCCGCCAACTAAGACGGCCTTACTTCATGGGAAAAACGCCACCCGCTTAATATGTGTCGCGGGCAGCGGCTTCCCAGCCCCGGGTGGGTTTACAAAACCCCGGTGCACCACGAATTGCATATCCACATCGTGTGGTCTGAGCAAAATTGCTCACTATTTGCGAACGCCCCGGCCCTTATTCGCTACACCCATAACGGGTTAATCCTAAACACGCATGAACAGGTTGTGGCAGTTCGCGAACGAAAACAGGCCACTTCGAAATTCAACTTAGGGGGTTAAAACAGGTCAATACCGCCGGCCGCAAAAGAACATCTCGGAAACGAGAACGGGAAGCCCCCCGGCTGGGGCTTTCTTTTTGGATGTTGCCGAGCGGCCCGCCAGCGTGAACCGGCGGGCCCTACCGTCACTCAGTCTGTGACGGATTGCGCTGCGATATACTCAAGCGACCGGATCAGGGTGCGCTCGAGAAACCAATTCCAAGTCCTGGCGTGCTCATAGTCGGGGTCCTCTGAATCGAAAAGATGCGGCCACTCACATCCGTAACGACTCTCACCGCTCATGGAATACTTCATCAGCGCGATGGCGCCCGCCAATGTCGTCGGGACGGTAGCAACCATGGCGAAGGCCGCCTCGGTATCGGCTTCTGCGGCGAGCTCGACGGCATCCAAGTTGGCCTCGCGGATCAACGGATCGGACATCTTGTGAATTTCTACGTGATCGTTCCACTTCTCTAACGCCGCCGTGTAGGCCTCGGCGGCTCTCTCGTGTGCAGCTATTGCGGCGAAGATCGGGTCTGGCTCAGCAGCCACGGCGGAAGGCAGTGAGGCGATTGCAGCGGCGGGGGTGGCGGCGGCAAGGCCTGCCAGAATGGCGCGCCTGTGAAGGCCGCCAGCGGTTTGATTGCGGTCTGTCATGCTCACCTCCCTTACGCCAGTTCGAGGGTGCGGATGGGGGCGGCTTCCGCGGCGCCACCAGTCAGGGTGCGCGGGCGATCGACGATCACCAGCGCCGGCTCCAGGCCGTCCTCTTCGGCCGCCTTAAAGGCAGCGGCGACGAAAGCATCGCGGAACAATGAGGAAAGCGGTGTGGTATGATTTGAATCAGCTCGGGCCATCTGAAACCTCCGGTGGCTTGGGTTAGAGCCGGGGCGAGGCTGCAACCTTGCCCCGGCTTGATTTCGTGTTATCATGACGACATGAGCAAATCAAGTCGTGATAACGTGAAAACACCAAAGAAGAGGCCGCCGGTAACCGGTGACCTTGTGGGCGTCCGCGTTCAGCCTGCAATGGCTAAGGAAATCGATGATTGGCGCCGCAAACAGGATGACCTGCCCGGCCGCCCCGAGGCTATCCGCCGGCTGGTTGAACTGGGGCTAAAGAGCAAATCAAAATAGTGAAGGCGGAGTCATGTCTGAAAAAGATACCGTAGTCGGCTTTGACATCACGCCTTCCCAGGACCGCACGAGTGTGATCCTTTCGGCTATGCGGGGTCCGAAGCAAGAGCTTCTGGCCTTTCCAGTAGAGGTTATCGGCCAGTTGGCGGCCGGGCTTTTAGGTGCCGCAGCAGTGTGTGGCAAGTCAGCATCGATTGAGGTGGGCCAAACATCCGGAGAGGTCTATGCGATGGCAGGGGCCGTTGGCTTGAGCGACATACCTGATCGTCCCAACGCATTTGCAATAACATTTTCCTTTGGGCCGACCAGGTTCGTTGTTGGTCTCAGCCGCGAAGCGCTCAAGCCTCTGGGAACGGGCATGATGGCAGCGAGCGCCGACAATAAGACGCCGCAATAGGGACGCGCGTTTTTTTGCAGCACGGGAGTCCCCCCGACCAGCTCGGAGTCGGGGCGGGTCAAGGGCTTTGGCGTGGCTATCCACCGGCTGTTGAAAGGCGGGATAGATAGCATTTAAGCTGCGCAACTCGTATTGCGTGCGCCATCATCAAGGCCCTGATTCCGTCGGAGAGCAATTATGGCCTTTCAGCAAGATGAGTTGTGGTCCGTGAAGTCGGGCGCAGCGGTACTCGCCGTTTGTTTGGTGCGCACGTTGCAAAAGGACGATCCTCATTTCGAGGACCGCTTTCTCGAGAACCTCGATCGAGCCTATCAACATTACCGAGATAATCACGGGAAGTGGACCCGAGCAGACGGAACGCCTCGCGATCCACAAAACGTACTCGAAATGCTTTCGTGGACTCGAGAGCTGCTGACAGGCTGGAACATGATTTCGGGCCAAGGCGACCCATTTCTTAAGTAGACCCCAATGACCGCTCGCGGCCACCACTTCGTTCCTCGCTGCTATCTGAAGAACTTCACGACCAATAAAAAGATTACCGTGGTCGATCTTGAGACCGCAGAAAACTTCGCAACAAACCCCAAGAACATTGCTCAGGAACGTGATTTCAATCGCATCGAGAGTGACGAGCTGCCAGCGGACGCGCTTGAAGCCGCCTATGGCAAATTCGAGGGCGAATTAGCGCCAATCCTGCAATCAGCGGCGGGTGGTGATACCACTGATCTTTCGAAGGGGGATTTCGACACAATCCTGAACCTGGTCGCGCTGCTGGCGATAAGAAATCCCCGCCATCGAAGCAGGTTCAGTGATTTTCAGGACGATGTTCGACAAGCAATACTGGAAGTGGCGAGCGGCACAAAGGAGAGATGGGAGCAGATCCTAAGGCGGGCTAAAGCTGCCGGCTACATGGAGGACGCCCCCGACGTTCCCTATGATGCAGCTAGAAGGAGCATTCTTGACCGAGAATTCAAGTTCGTCACAAGCACGACAGAACACGCGCAAATTGAATTGCATGTGTTCGATGGTCTTTTACAAACCTTAGGGGAACGCAACTGGCGGTGGTTAAGGGCTGGCCATCGAACCGGCGGGTTCATCACCTCCGACCACCCAGTCGCGCTATTCTGGGATGTGCGTCCTAAAGGTCGTCTTCCACTTGGCTTCGGCCTGAAAGGCACGACTGTGCTCTTTCCAATTTCCCCGAGTGTAGCGCTGGAGGGCAGCTTTGATCGTCGCGATGGCCCAATAACTTTGGACGCATTCTCGGTTGGGGATTTCAATGCTCGGATTCTAGCCAACGCTCATCGCCAAATCTACGCACCCCACGATGGCTTTCTATTCTTTGACGGAAGACAATTTCTCATGATGCAGGACCTCATCGCCCGGCTCAAACAGGACAAGGTCAAGCCAATGCGGCATTCGGGTACACGATCGCCCGGTTGAATGTGTCGACCGGCATGATGACGCTCAATCACGCCACCAGCCGCAGCTTAGTCCCACCCTGCGGCGGGTTGAGCGCGTAGTACAAATCTATCTCTAGATCGAGCACCATGTTTGCAAACTCTAAGTTCGTTTCGTTGTTCATGGACTGAACCGCTTCGACGGCCGACGAGACTGCATCCGCATGCTCCTCCGTCGTCGAGATTGCCACTTCGTTCGACGCTGGCAGTCGACGCCATCGTGGCGCCATGTCGTGACACACCCAATTAATCGCGGTCGCATCAAATCCAGACCGAGAGAGTTTTTCGCGGACCGCGGGCTCCCACTCGTCCCACGCATCACCTGAAACTCGTAGTATGTCACTCATCAGAAACCTCCCATCGCTCGCTTGATTTCAGCACGAGAGCGGATGAAGCTATCAGCCGATCTGCCCTCCTGCACGTAGATGTTGACGGTACGTGCGTTACGATCCGGGTTTGCCGATGGATCATAGCTCGGGATGACTCTCCCGACGGTCGCCTTTGCGGTGTCGGGCATCATCGACGGCCTCGGTGTATAGCGCGAACCTGGGATGTTATCGTTGGCCCGCCAGTTCATTGGCGACGCCCCGGAAATGACCGGCGCCTCCGGAATGAACTTGCTCAACGGTTCCGGGTTGATCTTGACCGTGCTTGCCAGGTTCTTGACCTTGTCTGCCTTCTCGGGCGGCAGCACCATGATGCGCTCGCCGGGCGAGGCCTTGATCCCGATATCAACGCTATCATTGCCGCTCGAGCCGCCGGGGACCACGAACGTTCCGCCTTCAGACATGCCGCGCGATCCGAACATCATCGCGGCCAGCGCGGGATTCTGCGGCATTCCCCAGCGGTTGACCGCCCATCTTTCGTACTCGGTCATCGTGTTGCCGCCGGATGACGACGATGAAGACCTGGTTGGCGTGGTCCGCGCGTTTGAAGCAGATGCGGACGACAGCGCGGAGCTCACGCTGGAGGACAGAGAATTGATGKCAGACAGAATGGTGTTATTCACGCCGGTAATGGCAGAATTGATGGCAGACAGAATGGTGTTATTCACGCCGGTAATGGC
>NZ_JBFUES010000148.1:0-10566 GCF_056403875.1 Bradyrhizobium sp. P2_E8 | reverse complement strand
CGCCCGAGAGCTGCCGCGGAAAATGATGGGCCCGGTGCAGCATGCCGACGGCCTGAAGGCTCTGTTCGGCGCGCGCCAGGCGCGCCTTGCGGCTGATGCCGCCATAGACCAGCGGCAGCGCGACGTTCTCGATCGCATTATGGCGCGCGAGCAGGTTGTAGGACTGGAACACGAAGCCGATGCTGCGGGCGCGCAAGGACGACCGGCGATCTTCCGAGAGCTCGGCGACATTCGCTCCCTCGAGATGGACCTCACCCTCGCTCGGCAGGTCGAGCAGCCCGATCATGTTCATCAGCGTCGACTTGCCGGAGCCCGACGGTCCCATCACGGCGACGATCTCGCCCTGTGCGATGTCGAAGCTGACGTTGCGCACCGCCGCCACCGCGACCCCGTCGGTGCGATAGGTCCTGGATACGGACCGGAGACTGATGAGAGGAAGGGGGGCAGTCATGATCCGAACCTGATTCCGAAAAACTCCATGCCCGCCGGCCGGATGGCCTGGCCGACCGCGACCTGGCTGCCTTCGACGAGGTCGCCGCTCTTGAGTGCGACCTGTTCGGTGCCGGCGGCGCCGACCGTCACCGCAATGCGCTGGAGCGAGCCGCCGGCAGTGCGCACCCACACGCCGCTGTGCGCGGTGGTCGGTTCCGGACGCGCGCCGGACGGCTGGAAACGCAGTGCGGCGAGCGGCACCTTCAGCACGTCGTCCTGCCGCTCGATCACGATCTTCACCAGGGCCGTCATGCCAGGCAGCAGCGCGCCGTCGAGATTGGAGGTCGACAGCACGACGGTGTAGGTGACGACGTGCTGCTGGTTCTGCGGCGCCTTGCGCACCTGCCGCACCACGGCCTCGAAGCGGCGGTCGGGGTAGGCATCCACCGTGAAATAGGCGCGCTGGCCGGAGGCGATGCGCCCGATATCGGCCTCGTCGACCTGGGCGTGAATCTCCATGTCTTCCAGGCGATGGGCGACCACGAAGGTGGTGCGCGACTCGAGGCCAACCGCGAGCGTCTGGCCCTCGTTGACGAACCTGCCGACGACGACGCCGTCGATCGGCGAGCGGATCACGGTGCGGTCGAGATCGGCCTGGGCCGCGGCGAGAACGGCCGCCTTCTCCGGCACCGCCATGCGGGCCTGTTGCAGCTCGGCTTCGATCCGGCGGACGTCGGCCTGGGCGCCGTCCACGGAGTAGGCGTTGAGCGACATGAGGACCTCGGCCTCGCGCTCCTGGGCCAGACGTGCCGTGAACTCGGTCTGCGCGTCGTCGACCGTCGTCGTCGCCACCACGTTTTGCGACTGGAGCGCCAGCTTGCGCTGCAAGGTCTTCTGTGCCGAGCTCTTGACCGCCTGGGCGCTCTCGAGCTTGGCGGCGAGCACGTCGCGGCTGCCCTTTGCGTTCTGCAGATCGATCCTGGCGCGATCGAGCTTGGCGCGCGCGATGTCGACCAGGGAATTGGAGACCGCCATGGAAGCCCTGGCTTCGTCGACCTTGGCCGCGAAGCTGCGCGGATCGATCAGGGCGAGCGGCTGGTCCTTGCTGACGGTGTCGTTGAAGTCGACATAGACCCGGGCGAGCTGCCCCGACAGCTGGGAGCCGACCTCGATCGTCTTGACCGGCTGTAGCGCGCCGGTGACGGTGATCGTCTGCTCGATGCTGCCGCGCTGGATCGCGGCATAGCGGAACATCGGCGCATCCGACCCGAAGGCCGGAGCTTCGCGCCTGCCGGGCACGAGCAGCCGCTTCGTCGAGTCATAGGCGTGAGCCGCCGTGTCTGCCGCGCTACCGGCGGCGCCGGCGACGACGGCCGGCTCTGTGGCGAAGGCCGCGGCGAGGGCGCATGCAGCTCCGAGCAAGGCAATAATTGGCACAAATCGCATATCAAAAACCCGCCTGCTTGAAATGGCTTCGTTGCCGGTGCGGAGCGAGATCGCGCTATGGTTGTAAATTGTCAAAATCGATATCGATACGTCAGTATGTCGTCGCGGCCGGGGCGACGGTCGGGCGCGCTGGACGATCCAGAAGTAAAATGCGCGGGCGCGACCTTTCGTGATTTGCGTGAAGTGCATACCCGGCGTATTCCAGAGGTTGCGCGCGGTATCGAACTCGATAGCTGACTGAACGTCTCGTGTGGTTTGGTCCAGATGGCCGGCCGCCGGCGTTCGAGTTGGCGCATGAGTGGCGACACCATGACGCAGTTGGGCGATACCTCGGTCGAGACGCCGAATTGCCGCATCCTCGATATGGCGTCTCGCGGTGACGCCGCCGTCGGCGGCATCGAGACCTTTCCATCACGAAGCCCGATATGTGAACGCCTTCACTCGTCTCGGCCGGGTGTTGGCCTTAAGACGTCAAACCGACGGGCAGACGCGACTCGACCGGTTCTCGCCGGTGCATTCAAGAACCTTGTTTTCGCTTGCAAGAACAATGGATGGCTCGTTGCTGGATCATCGAGGCCAGGTCCGGGAGTTTGATGCAATGGATTCAAATCAAGCTACAGTTTATGTCGTTGACGACGAAATCGAGATACGAAGCGCGATCGGGAGACTTTGCGAGGAGACGGGACATCAGGTGAGGCTGTTTGCCTCGACGGACGAATTCCTCAGGGAGAGGCTTTCCGACGGACCCTCATGCCTCGTGCTCGACGTCCGCTTTCCCGGCACGTCGCCGACCGGCCTGGAGCTTCAGCGCAAGCTCGCCGAATCGGGCGTGCCCATTCCGATCGTTTTCATCAGCGGCCACTCCGACGTCCGTGTCTCGGTCGAGGCGATGAAGCGCGGCGCGGTCGAGTTTCTGCCAAAACCCTTTCGCGAACAGGAGATCCTCGATGCGATCAGGCATGGCATTGAGCGCGACCGCAGGCGGATCGAGCGCGAACGCGCCGTGCGCGAGGCCCGGCAGCGCGTCGAGGCGCTGACGTCGAGGGAGCGCGAGATCATGCTGCTGATGGCCGAGGGGCTTGTCGCCAAGCAGATCGCGGCGAGGCTTGGCGTGAGCGAAGTGACGGTGAAGGTCCATCGCGCCCGGATGATGCGAAAGATGGAGCTGCGGTCGCCGATCGAGGTGGCGCGGCTGATCGACAGCATGGGACGCGAAGCGGAGACGACGCGCGCCAGTGCGGGACAGCCGCAAATCTGAGGTTGCGAGTGGCGACTTGCCGCGCAACGTCTAGTCCGTACCGATTAGCATGAACTGCAGTCTGTCGCGATTGCCGCGATCGGTTCAGAGTGATCCCACGATGTCGGTCGCATTCAGGACCAGCATCCGAAACCAGTCAGACAACTTGGCCAGAAAGGGATACTCCATGCGCAAATTGTTTTTTGCTTCCGTTGCCGTGCTCGCTCTGTCTTCCGCGGCCCAGGCCGCCAACACGTCCACCACGGTGCAGCTCGGCATCGTGAACTCCTCGAGCGTCACGCAGAACGGCCTCACCAACGACAGCTCGTCGACGACCCAGGTCGGCATCCTGAACGGTGCGTCCACCATGCAGGGCACCAGCTCGCCGTCGCTCAACAACGCCAGCACCGTGAACCAGGTCGGCGTGCAGAACACGGCGACCACCGGCCAGGTGGCCTTCATCAACAACGGCAGCTCGATCACCCAGAATTCGTTCGGGCCGGCCGCGCTCCAGAACAACTCCGCCAGCGTCGGCCAGCTCAGCGGCTTCGGCATCAACACGAGCACCGTCTCGCAGACGGCGCACTGAACCATCTCGTCGACCGGACGCGTCACAGCGCGGCGCGTCCGGCCCATTCTCGAAAGCACCGCCATCGGGCGGGCCGACCAGTCAAGGATCGCTCGCCTATTCTCGCGGAGGACATGACATGCGGATCACCTATCTCGTTGTGACGGCCATTGCGCTCAGCGCGCTGACTGCCGTCGATGCAAAGGCCGGCAACTCGGCCAGCGTGCTGCAGTTCGGCACGACCAACAGCTCCTTCATCTCGCAGACGGGCTCAACCAGCAACAGCGCCACGACGTTGCAGTTCGGCGCGACCAATACTGCGACCACCTTGCAGATGGGCTCGCTGCTCACCGTCAACACCGCGGTGACCGGGCAGGGCGGCACCACCGCGA
Source organism: Bradyrhizobium sp. P2_E8 (assembly GCF_056403875.1). Taxonomy (NCBI): domain Bacteria; kingdom Pseudomonadati; phylum Pseudomonadota; class Alphaproteobacteria; order Hyphomicrobiales; family Nitrobacteraceae; genus Bradyrhizobium; species Bradyrhizobium sp. P2_E8. The sequence goes on along the minus strand of NZ_JBFUES010000148.1, from coordinate 6,491 downwards.
CGGCGTCCAACACGGCGCTGACCGGCCAGGTCGGCGGCGCCAATTCGAGCCTGATCGGCCAGATCGGCGCGAACAATGTGGCCGGCGTCGGGCAGCTCGGAATCCTGAACGGCTCGACGATTCTCCAGCAGACTCCGTGAGCAATTCGGAAGTGGTGAGGCATGTCATGAAACGTCTCTTGAAACGTCTCTTGGGAAGCGCGGGTGCCGCAGTGCTCGCCCTCGGCGGCGCCGGCGCCGGATCGGCCGGCGCCCAGACCGCCGACATCAAGACTATCGTGTCGGTCGGCGGACCGCCGGTCGTGCTGAACCAGAACAGTCAGCTCAACATGGCGGGTGTGTTCATGATCGGCGGCAGCACCAGCGCGACCGTTGTCCAGAACGGCACCAACAATGCCACGGGCGTCCTGCAATTCGGCGGGACGAATTCGGCGTCGATCGGGCAGGCCGGGATGAACAATTTCGCCTTCGTCGGCCAGACCGGCCAGTCGGCGACCAGTCTCGTGTCGCAGCTCGGCGCCATGAACACGGGCACGGTGGCGCAATTCAGCAAGGTCAACACTTCGACGATCGTCCAGACCGGTCGGTAAGGCGCGCAAACTSATCGGCGTCGGGAACCAGCGGGGAAGCGCGATGCGGTGCGGCAGAGAGGTCTTGAAGCGGGTTCTGGCTGTGGCGGCGTTGCTTGTCGCCGTAGGCACGGCGACGCAGGCGCCGGCCGGAACGGTCCAGCGCAGCGTGACCAACCGGAACGTGAGCATCGAGACGATCGTGCAATTCGGCAACGACGTTCAGCCTGTCACGATCGAGGAGAACAGCCGCATCAACATCGCGCGGGTGATCCAGATCGGCGGAACGGGAACGGTGGACGCGACCATCATCCAGAACGGCACGCGCAACTATGCTAATGTGATCCAGGTGGGCGGCACCACCAACGCGGCGATCGGTCAGTCCGGTCTCAGCAACACCGCCGACATCACCCAGATCGGCAATTCCACCAACGCGCTCCTGCTTCAGATCGGCGACATGAACTCGGGAGCGGTAAGGCAGTTCGGACGCTTCAACTGGCTGGCGATCTTTCAGTTCGGCCGATGATGGAGGTATGACATGAGGTTGCTCCTGCTCGCATCCGGAATAGGATTCATGAGCGTGGTTGCGATGGCGCCGGCCGGGGCCGGCGATGGCCATACCACGGTGGTCCAGGACGAAAACGGGACGGCGGCGATCACGCAAAGCGGCGATCCCGCGCAGGCCGAGGTCAGGATCGAGAAAGAGCCCGGGCGCACCACCGTGTACCGGCGCAGCGGCGGTAACACCGCGATCGTGACGCAGGGCACCGGCAATGCGCAGGATTTGCTCGATTGGCTGCGCAAGCACCAGCAAGACCACTGACACATCGCGCCGTCGCAAAAAGGCGGAATTCCGGGCGTTCTGCCGCACCGGGTTCCCCGTTAATCCCGTGTCTTAACCAATAATTAATTATACGTTTGCGGGTGGGCGACAGCCCGGCCTAGCGTGCGGTGGGGAGCCGCCGAAGCCAAACGAGTTGGTGCGTATCATGATGTCCAGATCATATGGGGCGCTGTTCGCCTCGCTCAGCGCAGCCGCGCTGCTCCTTTCGTCCAGCGACAGTTTTTCAAGGCCCGGCGGCGCCGCTCCGCATGGGTCCACTGCGGCGTCGCCGACTGCGGCAATGCGTCCGCCGATCGCRCCGGGTGCGCGGTTCCGCGGCCGCAACACGCCGTGGGTCTATTGGCCGGGCGGAGGCGGGTTCTTTTACGACGGCGCAGGCTATAGCCAGCCCTTCGCCGATGCCGGACAGCCGCCCTCCACCGACGTGCGCTACACCTACACCTATGACGTTCCCTGGGACTGGACGCATCGCTTCCCGCCCAACGTGGTGCCGTCCGATCGGCCCTATGTGCCGAGTTGCCCGACGGAGCAGGTGACGGTGCCCGGTCGTGGCGGCGGCGAGCACACCGTCAACATCATGCGCTGCTACTGAGCAGCGCGTTGCTTTTTGAGCATGATCTCTTCGGAAAACCGCTTCACACTTTTCCGGATCATGCTCTAACCCAGCTCGAAGCTGGTCACGCCGAAGACACGGTCGAGCCGCAGCTGCGGGATCGGCCCCGTGTACATTCGCGCGGTCTCGAACACCGGCTTGAGGCCGAGCTGTTCCGCGAGCGCGATGGCCTCGCGATTGACGGCGGGGACATCGAGGAAGACTTCGCCACCGTCCGCGCTCGCCAGCAAGGCCTGCACGACCGCTTCGGCCGCCGCGCGATCGTCGGCGACGAGCGGGCCGATCTTGCGACCGGTCCGGCACGGGCGGATCACGCCCCATGCGGCGAGCTTGCCGTCACGCAGCAGCGCGCGGCCGACATGGCCTGATGTCTTGATCCAGGCGCGCAGGAAGGCGCTGCGCGGCGCGGGGAACACCGTTGCGTCGTCGGCTTCGACGAGCGCGAACGGGATCGTGTCGAGCGCGACGACGTCGGCGGGCGGCCCTGGCGGCGCGGCGACGGTGCCGCCATAGCGGATATTGGCGTAGGCAAGCTGGAAGCCGGACTTTTTGTAGTTGTCCTGCTGYGCCACGACGCCGTCGAGGCCGATCACGCGGGGACGCGCATGCGCGATCGCGGCGTTCCAGATGCGCAGGCCGTGGCCGGAACCGCGAAGGTCCGCGCGCACGATGTAGAAGCCGAGAAAGGCGAAGCGGTCATCGTAATTGACGCAGGAGACGGTCGCGACCGGCTCGCCGCCGAGCTCGCCGACGAAGAAGCCTTGCGCGTCGGGGATGGCGAAACAGGCGGCGTCGGAGAGGCCCGGATTCCAGCCCTCGGCCGCGGCCCAGTCGACGGCGATGGAGATCTCCTCGGGGCGCAAATTACGGATCTGCAAATCGCTCATGACGGATGCCTTCGACGGTGGACCTGCCGGCAAGTCTGGCGGTAGAAGGCCTCATGATAGGCCGGGCCCGCGGCTCGCCTCAAGACAGGGATGATCGGTCATGGCAGCAGAGAAAGTCGCACTCGTCACCGCCGGCGGCAGCGGCATGGGGGCAGGGGCCGCGCGGCGGCTCGCGGCCGACGGCTTTCGCGTCGCGATCCTGTCGTCCTCCGGCAAGGGCGAGGCACTGGCGGCCGAGCTCGGCGGGCTTGGCGTCACCGGCTCCAACAAGTCGAATGATGATCTGAAGCGTCTCGTCGACGGCGCGATGGCGAAGTGGGGGCGCATCGACGTGCTCGTCAACAGCGCGGGCCATGGACCCCGCGCGCCGATCACGGAGATTACCGACGAGCAGTGGCACACCGGACTCGATACGTATCTCCTCAACGTGATCCGGCCGACCCGGCTGGTGATGCCGGTGATGCAGGCGCAGAAGAGCGGCGCCATCATCAACATCTCTACCGCCTGGGCATTCGAGCCGAGCGCGATGTTTCCGACCTCGGCGGTGTTCCGCGCAGGCCTTGCCGCCTTCACCAAGATCTTCACCGACACCCATGCCGCCGACAACATCCGCATGAACAACGTGCTGCCGGGCTGGATCGACAGCCTGCCGCAGCTGGATGCGCGCCGCGACAGCGTGCCGATGAAGCGCTATGGCACGGTCGAGGAGATCGCAGCGACGATCTCGTTCCTGGCGTCCGACGGTGCAGCCTACATCACCGGCCAGAACATCCGTGTGGACGGTGGGCTGACGCGCTCGGTCTGACGTCGGCAGATTCGCATCACGCTCGCGCGGGCCTTGTCGTGATGCGACACGGCCGCGCGCGGCGCGCCGCCGATGAAGGACGAGGCGTGGCTGCTGGGTCACACTCCTCATCCGCTCGCGCGACGTGGGGCGCACACTACGTCACAGTCCCTATGAACTTCGTCGCAGCCCAAGACGGCATGGGGCCGGCAGCCTATGCCCGATCTGCGCCGGATGCCTCTCGCCCGCGCGCATTCGAAACGCGAGCTGATCGCGTGGGCATGGAGACTGGAATGAAGACGTTTTTGCTGGCGGTCGCTTCGGTTGTTTTGGGCACCGCATCGGTGCAGGCGGCCGACCTCGCGGCGCATTACACCAAGGCGCCGATGATGGCGCCGGCCTACAACTGAACCGGATTTTACGTCGGCGGCAATGTCGGCGGGCAGTGGGGCAGCTCCGATCCCAGCACCTCGACCGTGTTTTCTCCGACGGGCTATTTCGCCGCCAGCAGCGTCCCCGCCGTCAACACGGTGGGTGCCCAGGGCATCAACAGCTCCAGCGTGACGGGCGGCTTAACCGCAGGCTACAACTGGCAGGTCAACAACGCCGTGTTCGGCATCGAAGGCGATATCAACTATTTCGGCTTCAAGGGCCGCGCCTCGGGCACGGCCGTGTATCCCTGCTGCGCACCGGACACCTTCACCGTCAATTCGTCGGTCTCGGCTGACTGGCTCGCCACCATTCGCGGCCGCATCGGTTTCCTGGCGGCTCCGACCTGGCTACTCTATGCCACGGGCGGCGCGGCCATCTCGGAGGTGAAGGCCAATTTCAACTTCACCGACACCTTCGCCGGTGGTGCGGCCGAATCCGGAACGATCCGCGACACGCGCGTCGGCTGGACCGCAGGCGTCGGCACCGAATATGCGTTCGGCGGCGGCTGGTCGCTCAAGGCCGAATATCTCTATGTCGATCTCGGCCGCGCTACGGCAACCAGCACCAACCTGGTCGGCTTCGCCGGCACGTTGCCTTTCCCGAGCAGCGTCTTCACCCACTCGGTGGACATCAAGTCGAACATCGTGCGCGTCGGCGTGAACTACAAGTTCGGCGGACCGGTCGTCGCCAGATACTGAGCTTCATCCCGTTCCGAATCTGGCGTGGAAAGCCCCGGCTCAGCCGGGGCTTTCTGTTTAGGGCCGGCTTCAGTGCGAGGCCACGAGCTTCGCCAGCGCCGGCAGGATCCTRTAGCGCGCGATCTCGTGCGGATATTCGCCGCGATTGGCCAGCAGCACGATGCCGATCCGCCGCGACGGCACGAGGCCGATATAGCCGGAGGCGTTGTTGAGGCCGCCCGGCTTATCGACGACGGTGGCCTCGGGAAGATGCACCGTCTCCCAGGCCATGCCTTGCCCGAATTTCTCGTCGACGCGGAAGGCCTCGTGCTGGGTCATCCGCAGCGCCTCGCGCAAATGCGGATCGACCGAGCGGCCATCGACGCAGGCCGCAACGAAGGTCGAAAGATCCCGCGGCGAAGAGAACACCTGGCCAGTGCCGGGAAAGTCAAAATAGCTCTGCTGGTTGCCGGGCGGGCCGATCGCCATGCCCTGATCCGAATAGCCCTGGACGACCCGCTGCATCCACGCTGCATCCATGACGGCGCGATTGTCCTCGCCGCGTTCGGGCACCGAGGTCGCGGTCATGCCCAGCGGCTTGAAGATGCGCTGTTCGAACTGGGTTGCGATCGGCGCGCCGTAACAGCGTTCGAGCACGAGCTGGAGCAGCACGTAGCCGGCATGGCTGTAGATGCGCTGCTTGCCGGGCGCTTCGCCAGCCCGCGGTCTCCATGCGTTGAGCATCTCGATGAACTGCGCGCGCGAGAACTGCTCGTCGGGCCAGGGCGGATGGTCGGTCGGCAGCAGCAGTCCCGACGTGTGCGTGACGAGCTCGCCGACGGTGACGCCGCGGATGCTGTCGCCGGTGAGCTCGGGAAGGTATTTCGGCAGGGGATCGTCGAGCCGCAACTCGCCGCGAAGCGTGCCGAGCGCGACCAGCGTCGCCTCGAACGGCTTGCGCAGCGAGGCGAGGTTGAACAGCGTGTCCGATGTGACCGACCGTCGCGTCGTGTCGTCGGCAAAGCCGTAGTTGAAAAACTCGACATGGCGGCCGGCATACAGCGCGGCGGCGAGGCCGCCCGGTTGGTCCGGCGTCGCGGTCGGCGCCAGCTCGTTGGCGACGATGTCGCGCATCTGCGCGATCATGTCGGAATCCGCGGCCGCCTTGCGCGGGATGATGAGGCTGATTGCGAGCGGAAGCAGGGCCGCCTTGGCGAAGCCACGCCGGCTGATCGAAAGAGGTCGTGAGGTGACAAGTGGGGACACGCGCTTGATGAACAGATTGCCGTCGCCCCCGGCGCCAGTCGCACCTGCAAACCGCGTCCCGCCTCAATTCACAATCGCGCGTTGGAAGTTCCGCGGCGGATCTTCCAGCCGCCGATCCCGCGTTCGGCCGCGCCGACGGATTTTACTTAGCTTGTTGGCTAACAATTATTGACGTGGGTTCGTGGTGGGTCTATAGTTAGCTTCATGGCTAACCAATTGGACCAGATTTTTTCCGCGCTCGCCGACCCGACCCGGCGGGCGATCGTGATGCGGCTATGCGCCGGCGAGGCCTCGGTCGGCGAGCTCGCCGAGCCGTTCGACATGGCGCTGCCGAGCTTCATGAAGCACATCCAAGTGCTGGAGCTGAGCGGACTGGTGCAGTCGGAGAAGTCCGGCCGTGTACGCACGCCGTGTACGCAC
>NZ_JBFUES010000147.1:0-10665 GCF_056403875.1 Bradyrhizobium sp. P2_E8 | reverse complement strand
CACTGCTCGCGCGTCTCCATCATGCGAGAGAAGGGCAAAGCCATGATGGGCAGGGGTGAGGCTTTTGGCGCGAAGCGTGTGCTCAAGGCCGCTGTGGCCGCGATTTCCAATCCATTGATCGAGGACCCCTCGATCAAGCGAGCCAGTGGCCTCATCATCTCCATCACCGGCGGCCACGACCTGACACTATTCGAGTTCGACGAAGCGGCTAGCCGCATTCGCGAAGAGGCCGACCCGGACGCCAACATCATCGTCGGCGCCACTTTTGATGAAAGTCTGGAAGGGATAGTCCGCGTCTCGGTGGTAGCGACCGGAATCGATAATCTTGCCCCGGTGCGCCAGATGCAACCAACGGAAAGCTCACTCGCAGAACTCGCCGGCAGGCTCGGCAACGACAGTCGTCGCATCGCCGACTGCACTGAGCGTAAGACACCGGTGCCGCCGCCATTGGAGAGCTCGCCGCTCCCACCGACGACGGCCCAACCGGAAAAGCCAATTTCGGAGTATGCGCGCCATGCGGCTCCGCAAGCCCTCGATCCGTACGGCCGCTCCTCTACTGTGCGCAATTGGATCGAGGAAGACGTTCTCGATTTCCCGGCCTTTCTACGCCGCAAGGCGAATTAAGACGTCTTAAGAATCAAAGTAACTCATTTCGAACGACCGTTGCTACGTCTGCCTTTAGGGCTTCGGGGCATTCTGGTCCTCGACCTTGGTGACGGAATATCCGGCTTGGCGAAGAGCAACCAGCACAGCCTTGGCGAGATGAATACTTTCTTCGTCACTTTTCGTGACTTGGTCTCACGCCGTGCCCGTGCCGTGCCCAGAACCGGGGATGATCAATGAAAGCGGTTTTGATGGCGCTTGTTATGACGATAAGGGCGTCTTCTGACATCTAGGTCTCCCGCTGCTTACCGCTAAGCGTATCACGCTTTTGGCAATTATGATGGCTCAACGGCACCATGCGCGAGCATCGTAGTCGCCAGCGCCAAAACCGACCGTTACAGGTTTTGTTGCATCAGCCGTCACGGCGTTTTCAGCGCGATCGAAAAGAGATGGCGACTACGGCAGCGCCACTGTCTTGAAGTTGCCTCGCGACCAGCCATGTTAGTTGCGTCGATGAGACGCGTAGGAGTTATCGACATTACGGTAGGCAACGCGACGCGCCTCGGCGCATCGCAACGTTCCACCACGCGACGCTGCGCGTCGCACCACATCGCTACGCAACGCGCGAGCCGCTGGGGACATCCCGGCGGCTCTCGCGCGCTTAGCGGGGACGGTCCGCATGATATCGCAGTAATGAGCCTCCGAGACATGAAGAGAAACAATGCCGATAACAAAATGCAGCTCATCCAATACGCATGCAATGACCTCGTATGACCGCTCCTGGCGCGAAACAGACCAACCGGATCGGTCTGACAATGTCCGTTCCTTGGGGTAGACCGGAATTGACCGCAGAGGGTCAGACGGCGCATTTTGACCCGGAACGGACCTCGTCAAGCGAACGCACCCGTTGCAGACGATCTGTACAACGCGTACCGTCGCCGATGCCGATGCAAGGACTCCCAATGACTGATCGAGAAAAGATTCTAGTTGCCCTTCGCGAAAAGCCTCTGAAGGCTTTCGAAATCATGAAGCGCGTGAACATAAAGCATCAGGACGACTGCCAATCGCTCCTGTTGAAGATGCGTGACGACGGCGCCGTGAAGTTCGATATTCACAAGGGACATTGGCTCGCTGCGTGACTGATACTCACCGCTTTGAAATGGAGCGGCACGTCGGTAACGGTCGGCAGTTTGGTCTCGGACCGGAAAGGTCGAGCACGAAGGGGTGGTTTTCCGCGGGCGCCTGCCATTTCTTCCAAAAATCTGCGAATTAACTCGCGTTTGAGGTCCCTCAGGCGCACACTCAGACAATCACCGCTCCGCCTCCTAGGCATTACCGGTGACAGAGAGTGTTGCGCTCCCGCCTGTTCGAGGGAAGCATCATGCCCCAATCTCAACGCCTCTCGTCCGTCATTCCAATCGCTGCAATTGAGCGCCCCGCCTGTCCGAAGTGCAAGGCCCAGATGATGCTCGTTAGCATCGAGCCAGCACGCACCCGGGGCGTCGACTTGCAAACGTTTGAATGCGCTGTCTGCAATCAGGTACTTACGAGCTTTGCCGCGTTTGAAGACCCCATGAAGTCGAAGGACCTTGGACGCTGGCTTCAAGGCGATTTGCACTCACCGAGGTAAGGCCCGCCGGGGTGAACCGGCGGATCGGATGGCGCGGGACTAGCTCGTGCCCTCGTTGTCACTGAGCGTCGTGCCTCTGGGAAGCGGAGCCACATAGCGGTCCACAGGTGGTTCACCCAGCGTCTCCAACGACGCACGACTTGAACGAAATCAGGGCATTGCAGGACGGACTGTGTCGATAGCGGTGCGCTCAATCGGGCAGCCCGGCCGTGCGGAGGCCACCTAGATAGTGCGCGAAATTTGCCGTGTCGCCGAACAGGTGGGTTTCTCGCACAAATGCTATTGAAGTGTTTGGACGCTTGACCTGCAATTGTTGGATGCAGTTCCTGGCCTCGTCGAGCCTGCCAAGCTGGGCCAGAGCCGCGATCAGTACGGTGTACCGCGACCATTGGAAATTCGGCTGCTGCAGCGCGCGCCGTGCCCATTCGGCGGCTTCCTCGTAGCGCTTCAGAAAATAGGCGGCATCAGCGAGTCGCACCAGGAATGATCCCATGTTTGGATCATGCGGACTGAGTCGTATCGCCGTTGTCAGATAGGGGATGCTCTCCTCTGCGCGTCCCGAGAATACGAGCGTCGCACCCAGACCGTAATGTGCGAGTGCCAGTGAAGGGTTCAGCTCCAATGCTGTCTTCAGTTCCCGGAATGCAGCGTCATATGCGCGGCGCATGTAGTAGGCACGCCCCAACGTACAGTGCGCGCCTGCATCCTCGGCGTCGAGCACCACTGCCCGCAGCGCGGGTGCGAGTGCCTTCTCGCGATTGTCCGAAATGGACTCTGCGAAGCCGTAGACACCCTCGTAGTAATAGGTCTCGGCGAGCCCCGAATATGCGGGCCCGAGCTGCGGGTCCATCGCGATTGCCTGTGCAAAATACTGCCGCGCGCGCTGCAGGTCGTCCTTGGTGTACTCATAAAGGTGCGACATGCCGCGCTGGTAGAGATCCCACGCGTCGAGATTATCCGGACGCTTGCCAGCCGAGCGCCGGCGCTCGACCTTTCCGAGCTCCGGCTCGACCGCGCCGATGATTGTCTCCGTGATTTCGTCCTGCATGGCGAATATGTCGGATAGTTCGCGATCGTAGCGCTTCGCCCAAAGCTGTCTTCCGGAGGTTCCCTCCGCTAGCTGTGCGCTGATCCTGACGCGCTCGCCAACCTTGCGTACGCTGCCCTCGAGCACATAGCGCACGCCGAGTTCGTGCGCGACCTGCTTAACGTCGGTCGAGCGCCCCTTGTAAGCAAAGGATGAGTTCCGCGCTATTACGAAGAGCCAGCGCGCGCGAGAGAGTCCTGTGATAATATCCTCGGTCATGCCGTCGGCGAAATAATCCTGCTCGGGATCGCCGCTCATGTTGGTGAACGGCAAGACAGCGATCGAAGGCTTGTCGGGAAGCTCCAAGGCCGGTCGTGACCGCGCTGCTTCGCCGCTGAGCCGCACCCGATAGACCCGCACTGGCCAGGCGATGTTCTTGAGCTGCTGTTCGCCTGCATCCTCGAAGGCGATACCGAGCTTGCCTCGTGCATCTTCCTGCACCCGGCCCGAAACGCAGATCCCACCCGGTTCCGCGAGACCCTCCAGGCGGGCCGCCACATTCACGCCGTCGCCGAAAATGTCACCTCGATCGATGATGATGTCGCCGACATTGATGCCAATCCGGAACTCGATGCGCTTCTCATCTGGCACCCCGGCATTGCGCTCGGCCATCCCGCGCTGGACATCAAGAGCGCAGCGCACTGCGTCCACTACGCTGCCGAACTCAGCCAGCAGCCCATCGCCGGTGTTCTTGACAACACGGCCGCGGTGTTCGGCGATCTTGGGATCGACGAGGGTGCGTAGATGGTCCTGGAGTTGGACGTGCGTGCCCTCTTCATCCATACCGGTCAGCCAGCTGTAGCCAGCCACATCGGCTGCCAAAATGGCGGTGAGCCGACGCTCGACGCGCTCGCTGGCCAAGGCACGCCTCCGGAGATAGGTCGGAGACAGTCTACGCCTCCCGGTTCCGAGAACCAAGTGATGGGTGTTTGGCAGCCACTGCGCCCAGCGCCGTGAAGCGCACCTCCATGGCTGATCATGTCCGGACGTGGCCCCAAGCCGACTAAAGCTCCATCCCTCAACACGTCCGGTATCGGTGCTAAACCCGATCGTCATCGACGCTTGCGATAACCGCCGCTTGTGACCCCCAACGGGCGTTTAGTGGCCTCAGTTGAATTTCGCAGTCGGCTAATTTGAACGTGAGCAATTTTGATCAGACGACCGCAGTTAGCTATGCCTGCGCTGGCTGGCCCTGGCGATTATTGTGCGATGGACATCCCGCACAACACGTCTTGGGAAATCAAGTAACACGTCCCACGAATTCCCGTCGGCGCCCGGATGCTGACACCAAGGCGTCACTTCATTGAACACGAGCTCGGTCCAACAGCCGGGCTCATTCTTTYTGCTCAAATTCACCTGCGCAGGGAGCAAGGGTTGAGAAATGCAACAGGCCGTCGGCAAACTCAGCTTGAGTGACATCTTTAGCAGTTCGATACCGAACCCCTGCAAACCCCAGGAGGCATCAACGTCCGCTGTTGGCCTGTATGCGAAGTCCAGACCGGCTCACAGGTGGTCTGGTTGTAGGGGTAGACCTGAAACGGCTTGCCCAGCGCGCGATCGCCGCGATTGGACGCCTAGCGAAGGCGCATCGTCCTTGTAAGGTTCTGATTGGCAATCTGTTTCTATCGGGCGGCGAGCGTCGGTCGCTGGTTTCGGGAATGGGGGCTCCTCAGGATGATTCCGGGCGGTGTCCCCTCGAACTCGCCGCCTGACATTTGTCGGCGGCGCAGGCTTCGACGCGCTCGCGCATACGGTGTGCCAGGGTTGGATCCCGGCTGACCGCAAGGAAATCAGCAAAGGCTCGGCGTCGCTGCCGAGCCTTTCTTATTGTCGAGCTCTGAATGTCGGACTTAGAAGTCCATGCCACCCATGCCGCCGCCAGGAGGCATCGCCGGACCGGCGCCGCCCTTCTTGGGCAGCTCGGCGACCATGGCTTCCGTGGTGATCAGCAGGGCCGCAACCGAGGCTGCGTTCTGGATCGCCACTCGAACCACCTTGGTCGGATCGATGATGCCCTTGGAGACCAGGTTGCCGTATTCGCCGGTCTGCGAGTCGAAGCCGTACGAGTACTGATCCTTTTCGAGGATCTTGCCGACGATGACCGAGCCGTCCTCGCCCGCGTTGATTGCGATCTGGCGGGCTGGGTAGGACAACGCCTTGCGCACGATCTCGACCCCGGTCTTCTGGTCGTCATTTTTGGTGCGAATGCCCTTGAGGTGCTCGGAGGCACGCAGCAGCGCAACGCCGCCGCCTGGCAGGATGCCTTCCTCGACCGCCGCGCGGGTCGCATGCATCGCGTCATCAACGCGATCCTTGCGCTCCTTCACCTCGACCTCGGTCGCGCCGCCGACGCGGATSACCGCGACGCCGCCMGCGAGCTTGGCGAGACGCTCCTGGAGCTTCTCACGGTCGTAGTCCGAGGTGGTTTCCTCGATCTGCGCCTTGATCTGGGACACSCGCGCCTCGATGTCGRCCTTCTTGCCGGCGCCGYTGACGATYGTGGTGTTCTCCTTGTCGATCATCACCTTCTTGGCGCGACCGAGCATGTTGAGCGTGACGTTCTCGAGCTTGATGCCGAGGTCTTCCGAGATCGCCTGGCCGCCGGTCAGGATCGCGATGTCCTGCAGCATGGCCTTGCGGCGATCGCCGAAGCCCGGAGCCTTGACGGCCGCGACCTTCAGRCCGCCRCGGAGRCGGTTSACGACCAGGGTSGCGAGSGCTTCGCCTTCGACGTCYTCGGCGAYRATSACMAGCGGCTTGCCGSTCTGCACCACGGCTTCCAACAAGGGAAGTAGTTCACTCAACTGAGATAGCTTTTTCTCATTAATCAGGACGTAGGCATCATCCATTTCAACGCGCATCTTATCGGCGTTGGTGACGAAGTAGGGCGAGATRTAGCCGCGRTCGAACTGCATGCCCTCGACRACKTCGAGCTCGGTCTCGAGCGACTTGGCTTCCTCAACGGTGATGACACCCTCGTTGCCGACCTTCTTCATGGCGTCGGMGAKGAACTTGCCGATCTCCKSGTCGCCGTTGGCCGAGATGGTGCCGACCTGGGCGATCTCTTCGTTCGAGGTGACCTTCTTCGAGTTCTTGACGAGGTCCGCAACGACGGCTTCGACCGCGAGGTCGATACCGCGCTTGAGGTCCATCGGGTTCATGCCGGCGGCAACCGACTTGGCGCCTTCACGCACGATCGCCTGGGCCAGCACGGTGGCGGTGGTGGTGCCGTCGCCGGCCGCGTCAGCGGACTTGGAAGCGACTTCGCGCACCATCTGGGCGCCCATGTTCTCGAACTTGTCCTCGAGCTCGATCTCCTTGGCGACGGTGACGCCGTCCTTGGTGATGCGGGGAGCGCCGAACGACTTGTCGAGCACGACGTTGCGGCCCTTCGGRCCGAGCGTSACCTTSACSGCGTTGGCGAGAATGTCGACGCCGCGCAGCATCTTGTCGCGCGCTTCAACCGAGAATTTGACTTCTTTAGCTGCCATCTGGATTTTTCCTTAGGTGTTTGGCTGGGGGCGAGAGGGGGCTCTTAGGCCGCCTTCTTCTTGGAAGCGGGGACGTCGAGGACGCCCATGATGTCGCTTTCCTTCATGATCAGCAGATCGACGCCGTCGATCTTGACCTCGGTGCCGGACCACTTGCCGAACAGCACGCGGTCGCCGACCTTCAGGTCGATCGGGATCAGCTTGCCGGCTTCGTCGCGGCCACCGGGGCCGACGGCGATGACTTCGCCCTGGGAGGGCTTTTCCTTGGCAGTGTCGGGAATGATGATGCCGCCAGCGGTCTTCTCTTCTGCGTCGATGCGCTTGACCACGACGCGGTCGTGAAGCGGACGGAATTTCATGCAGTCCTCCTAAGCAATTGCTCGGGTTGATGATTTCAGATTGTTAGCAGTCTGTGCCCGCGAGTGCTAGCACAGGCGAAGCTGAAATAGGACAGGAATTTTGCGGGGGCAAGGGCTTCTAGCAGAAAAATCGGCACTCGGAAGCGCGCTCTGCCAGAATCTCTTTCCCATCGTTAACCGTCAGCCGGACCGTATTAGCACGGAGCCGTCTCTGCTGCTAACGCATTGAATTTCAACAGCTTGTTAAACTTTTGGGCTTGAGATGGATTATCAGTTTGCGTCACATTTCTCTCATGTGAGCGCATCTCCACCGGGTGGCTCGTAAGCAGCGTACCGGATCAAGCCGCCCCTGAATGCGCTCCTGCAAAGGAGGTTGGCATGGTCTCGCGGGTTGGGGTTGTTTCCGACGACTTCCGGAAACAGGTGCTGGGTTACGGGCTGACGACGGCTGAAATTCTCTATCGGATGCCGGATCATCCCTCGCTGCTTCAGACCTATGTCTGGCAGAACTACGATCTCTTCCCGAAATTCCCAGCGCTGACCGACTTCCTGGCGTTCTGGCAGCAGAAGCTCGACGGTCCCCTCTATTCGGTCACCGTCGCGCATTCCAAGCTGATCAAGCCGGCCGAGCTACGTGCGGTCGACGGCGTGTTCAGGCTGCATTGACGCAGCGATCAGGCGTCGCTGCTGCAATAGCGCTTCCACATCGCGCGATAGGCCTCGTCCACCGCTTGCACGTAGGCGACCGGGTTGCAGGCGGGTGCAGCCCTGACCTGTCCGGGCAGCTCGCGGCGCAATTTGTCGAGGTCGCCGATCTGCGCCGCACGGCTCACCGCGATGTCGACATATGCCTCCTCGCTATCCGTAACCCAGTCCGGCAGGCCAAGCGCGGAGAGGATGGAGCCGCCGGCACGGCTGGGCAGACTGTTCCCGAGCTTCGCCACCACGGGCACGCCCATCTGCAAGGCTTCCAACGTGCTGACGCCGCCGTTCTGCGGGAACGGGTCGAGGGCAATATCGACGCGATGGAATGATCTCAGATGATCGATTCGCAAGGTGGTTCCGAGCAGATCGACGCGTTCGGCCGGCACTCCGCAAGTTGCAAGCCGTGCCAGCAGATTGTCGCGGACCAGTTGATCGTCCAGCGCGAGATCCTTGATCAGCAGTCGTGACCCCGGCACCCTCTCGAGAATCCTGGACCAGGCCTGCGCGGCCGCGTCCGAAATCTTGCTGATGCGGTTGAAGACACCGAATGTGACGAAGCCGTTCGAGGTCGCCGGCGTTGACGCCCGCGCAAGCTCGATCGGCAGCGGCTCCAGCGTGACAAAGCACGGCAGATCGACAACGGTTTCCGCAAACAGATGCCGAACCGCGGCAGGAATCGCGACCGGGTCCGAGAACAGATAATCGATCGTTGGCAGACCGGTGCCGGTACCGTGGCCCCAGCCATGCACCTGGATCGGCGCCGGCTTGAGCGCAAACACGCCGAGGCGGTTTCCTTTGGTATGGCCGGACAGATCGATCAGGATATCGACGCCATCGGCGCGGATCTGACCGGCGAGGCGATCGTCGCTCCATTGCGAGGCGTCGTGCCAGCGATCGGCGATCTTTTGAAATTCGTCGGTCGCCGCATCCGCTTTGGACGAGCAAGAGTAGCACACGATCTCGAACTGTTCCCGGTCATGGTATTGCAAGACCGGCTTGAAGATGAACGCGGCCGAATGCGCGTTGAAGTCCGCCGAGACATAGCCAAGCACCAGAGGGCGATCCGGATCGCGGCTGTTGTCGTGCGATCTCGCCGCTTCCGAAGCGACTTTCGCGCCGATCTGATCCCACCATACTTGCCGCGCTTGCTGATGCTGCTCAACGCTGGCATCGGCCAGGAAATCGAGTGCGAAGATCTTGTTGGAAATTGCGCTCGCGAAGTCAGGCGTAATGGCAAGAGCCCTGTCGAAACTGGCCAGGGCTTCGTCGACCCGGCCAAGTCCGGTGAGACAAAGGCCCAGCACCAGGTGAGCTTGAGCGGACTCGGGATCGATCGCGAGGGCCTTCTCGCAATCAGGCAATGCTTCGGCCATTTGCTTCATCTGGAGCCAGACGCTGGCCCGCCAGAGCCACCCGTTCGCGTCGTCGGGTGCCAGGGCGACTGCCCGATTGCAATCCGCTATGGCTTCGTCAAATCGCAGAAGCTCCTGCAATGCGACGGCGCGGTTCGCCAGCGCTGAGGCATAGTCAGGCTTGATCGATAGCGCGCGGTTCAAGCTTGCGATGGCCTCGTCATAATTGCGCAGACGGCAGAGCACCCAACCCCGGCCGTTGTGGGCTTCGGCAAGGTTTCCGTCAATTGCGAGCGCCTTGTCGTAGCACGCGAGCGCTTCCTGAATATCGAGGGTCACGCTCGCGTTACCGAGATTGGACAGGGCGAGGGCGTAGTTGGGGCGCAAGGCGAGGGCCCTTCGATGGCTCTCGCAGGCCTCGTCGTGACGTCGTAGCCCGTTCAGCGCGACGCCCAGGCTCATATGAGCTTCGGCAGATCGCGGATCCGCGGCGACCGCCCGGCTCAGCAGAATTTCGGCTTGCTGATGGTTCTTGGCGTCGGACTCCAGAACGCCGAGCATATGCAGTGCGATGAACTGGTTGGGCGCGAGCTGCAGGAGTTGGCGATAGGCCGCCCGGGCCTCGGGGAGAAGCCCTTTCTTTTGCAGCTGGAGGGCGTTCCCGAGCAATGGCAGCACGTCGGCCTCCTGCCGTTTCCGAAGCCGGGCATTTTGAAATGCACGCTGACCTACGCTGTTGCTCATGAATCAATTCCCCCAGAATCTCCCGGCGAGATTAAATCGGCGAGGGAACGAATACGAGACGACGGCCGTTCGCGACGACAGCTTCGGACAAGCTACGAACGACGGGTCGTCGCGTGACCAGCCCGAACCCGCGATTGCTGCCTCGTCCCGGACTGGGTAGTCTGCCTTCGGGTTGTACCCGTCCGGCGGGCGCGGCTCAGATCAGGGAGGCAGACAATGGCCAGGCAAAAGGCATCAAGACCCGCAACGAAGACCGCGGTGAAGAAGCGGAGCGGCGCCAAGGCGGCGGCGCGATCCTCGGCGCGCAAGACGGTGAAGGCAAAGGCGCGCACGACCGCTCCGAAGAAGCCCGTACGTCCCCGGCAGCGCGTCGCGATCAGCCATCACCGCGAGGAAGACTTCAAGGCCGATGGCCTGCGCGCTTATGCGAAATATCGCGATCTGGGCATTGCCGATGCGAGCCATGGGCTCGCGCAAGCGCATGTGATCCGGCTGCAGGGCCCCTGCAATCCCGTAGAAGTCTCAAAGCTTCACTTCCACGACGTCGAATTCCAGATGGTCTATGTCCTCAAGGGCTGGGTGAAGACCTACATGGAGGGGGAGGGCGAGACGCTGATGAAGCAAGGCAGCGCCTGGACCCAGCCGCGGGAGGGCGAGACGCTGATGAAGCAAGGCAGCGCCTGGACCCAGCCGC
>NZ_JBFUES010000146.1:0-10723 GCF_056403875.1 Bradyrhizobium sp. P2_E8 | reverse complement strand
CGCCCATCTTCACCGCGGTCACCGCGGTGGCGATGTTGCCATAGCCGGTCAGCACGATCGCGCGCGCATCCGGGCGCTTCTTCTTCAGCGCGGAGACCACGTCGAGGCCGTTGCCGTCGCCGAGGCGCAAGTCGACCACCGCGAAGGCCGGCGCCGCCTTGCCGATCTGCGCAAGACCGTCCGAGACGGTGTCACACGACGTCACCGCGAACCCGCGGGTCTCCATGGCGCGCGACAGCCGCTCCAGAAACGGCTTGTCGTCCTCCACGATGAGAAGCGAGCGGTCGGTCTGTTCGTTCAGTTCGGCGATTGCGTTCAAGGTTTGGTCCTCTCTCCTGCGCGTCCACATATGGCCTCGCAATCGGCCGGCGCCAAGGCCGCCAATGGTCGATCGGGCCCTCTGTGCGACGCAAGGTCGCGCCCTATCCTATTGTTTCTTCAAGCGTCTCGATAGCCTCAAAACGCTGTCGCGGCCACGTGATCTGGACCACCGCTCCGTGTTCCGGGAAGATCCGGTTGGTAAACGAGACCTTGGCGCCGGTGCGTTCGAGCAGGGTGCGCGCGATGAACACGCCCAATCCGAGCCCGCGCCGTTCGCCAACGGCATCATCCTGGGTGCGCCGCCGCGACAGATAGGGCTCGCCGATCCGGTTGAGGATATCGGGCGGAATGCCGGGGCCGTCGTCGGAGATCAGGAGCTCGATCGTGTCCTTGTTCCACCAGGCGTTCACCTCGACGGCGGTGCGGGCGAAATCGACTGCGTTCTCGACGATGTTGCCGACGCCGTAGAGGATCGCGGGGTTGCGCGAGCCGACCGGCTCGGCGAAGGCGGCCACCGCAATCCGCACCTTGATGTCGACGCCGAAATCGCGATGCGGGGCCACCACCTCCTCGATCAGCTCCGACAGCTTCATGCGGTCGAACGGCGCACCGGTGGAGGAGAGCTGGGTGATCTTGCTGAGGATGTCGCGGCAACGCTGGGTCTGCTCGCGCAGGGTTTTCAGATCGGCGGCAAAGTCCGGGTCCTTCACCGTCTTTTCCAGCTCGCGCGAGATCAGGAAGATGGTCGCAAGCGGCGTGCCGAGCTCGTGCGCGGCGGCGGCGGCGAGGCCGTCGAGCTGGGTCAGATGCTGCTCGCGCGTCAGCACCAGCTCGGTCGCGGCCAGCGCATCCGCAAGCTTGCGCGCCTCCTCGGTCACCTGGAACGAGTAGAGGCTGGTGACCCCGATCGCGAGCACGATCGAGAGCCAGACGCCGACGAGATAGATCGGCGGCAGTACCAGCGGATCGTCGGAATCCCAGGGTAGCGGCAGGTGGAAGAAGAACAGCACCGAGGCGCAGGCGACCGCCAGCACGCCAAGCCCGAAGGTGAAGCGGGCCGGCAGTGCGGTCGCCGAGATCAGCACCGGCGCGAGGAACAGGAACGAGARCGGATTCTGGAGCCCGCCGGTGAAGAACAAGAGTCCGGCCAGCTCCACGATGTTCAGCGCGAGCAGTCCGGCCGCCTGTATCGGCTCCAGCCGCTGCAGCGGATTGGAGACGGCCTGGAGCCCCAGATTGAGCGCGGCCGACAGGGCGATGATGCTGACGCAGGGGACGATCTCGACATTGAACTCCAGCCCCTGCGCTACGATGAAGATCGCGGCGAGCTGGCCCAGCACCGCGAGCCAGCGCAGCCGCAGGATGGTGTCCAGGCGGATATGCCGCTGCGCGGGACGAAAGTCGGAAGCGGCAATTTCGGTCATGTCGGCCAATGTGGCGGTGCCTTCTGGTCACAAACGCGCGGCTGGTGGAACCATCCGGATTACAAGCCTTGCGCTGTCAGCTGCAATAGCAGAAGAACGGCCCAGCATGACCGGGAACGACAAAGCTTCAAGTCCGCCGACTGTCGCGGAGCGCAGCTCCTCTGCGGCAATTGCGGTCGATCACCTCGTCAAGGTCTACAAGCAGACCCGCGCCGTCGACGACATCTCCTTTTCGCTGCCGCGCGGCAGCATCACCGGGCTGTTGGGCGGCAACGGTGCCGGCAAGACCACGACCATCGCGATGATCATGGGCCTGGTGCTGCCGACCTCCGGCCGCGTGCGGGTGCTCGGTCACAGGATGCCCGAGGAGAGCGCTTCCGTGCTGGGCCGGATGAATTTCGAGAGCCCCTATGTCGACATGCCGATGCGGCTCACGGTGCGCCAGAACCTCACCATCTTCGGCAAGCTCTATGCGGTGAAGAATCTCGCGGGCCGCATCGCCAGGCTCGCCGACGATCTCGACCTCACCGAATTCATCGACCGCGCCAACGGCAAGCTCTCCGCCGGCCAGAAGACCCGCGTCGCGCTGGCGAAGGCGCTGATCAACCAGCCCGAGCTGCTTCTCCTGGACGAGCCGACGGCTTCGCTCGACCCTGACACCGCCGATTGGGTGCGAGCCCATCTGGAGCGCTATCGCAAGGAGAACAACGCCACCATCCTGCTGGCCTCGCACAACATGCTCGAGGTCGAGCGTCTGTGCGACCGCGTCATCATCATGAAGCGCGGCCGCATCGAGGACGACGACACGCCCGAGGCCATCATGGCCCGCTACAACCGCACCACGCTGGAGGAGGTGTTTCTGGACGTCGCCCGCGGCCGGGTGAACGGCGAGAAGGAGGCGGCGCGATGAGGGAGTCCCGATTTTTCGGTCCTAGCCCGGATGGATCCCGTCATCCCGGGGCGCGACATAGTCGCGAGCCCCGGATCCATAACCACAGGATTGAATTTGGCGAAGACTCGGGGTTACCGGTCTCGCCCCACAATCGCCGCCTGTGGTTATGGATTCCGGGCTCGCGCTCCGCGCGCCCCGGAATGACGAAGCTTCATCCGGGCTGCACGGTGCCGCGATGACCGAGCTCTCCCTTCACCGCGGCATCTCCATGCAGCGCATCGGCGCGATGATCCTGCGCTATTGGTACCTGTTGATGTCGTCCTGGCCGCGGCTGCTCGAGCTGCTCTACTGGCCGGCGCTCCAGGTCATCACCTGGGGCTTCCTCCAGCTCTACATCGCGCAGAACGCCAATTTCTTCGCGCGCGCTGGCGGCACGCTGATCGGCGCCGTCATCCTCTGGGACATCCTGTTCCGGGGACAGCTCGGCTTCTCCATCTCCTTCCTGGAGGAGATGTGGGCGCGCAACCTCGGCAACCTCATGATGAGCCCCTTGAGGCCGATCGAGTTTCTGCTGTCGCTCATGATCATGAGCCTGATCCGGCTCGCGATCGGTGTGATCCCGATGACGCTGCTCGCGCTGTTCCTGTTTCATTTCAACGTCTACAGCCTCGGCCTGCCGCTGATCGCGTTCTTCTGCAATCTGATCTTCACCAGCTGGTCGGTCGGCATCTTCGTCTCGGGGCTCGTGCTGCGAAACGGTCTCGGCGCCGAGAGCATCGTCTGGACCCTGATGTTCGCGATCATGCCGCTCGCCTGCATCTACTATCCGGTCAGCGTGCTGCCGGCCTGGCTGCAAGTCGTCGCCTGGGTGCTGCCGCCGACCTATGTGTTCGAGGGGATGCGCGCGCTCTTGATCGAGAACACCTTCCGCACCGACCTGATGCTGGAGGCGCTGGCCATCAATGCGGGCCTTCTGGTTGCATCTTTTGGGGCATTCCTTGCCCTTTTGCGCAGCGCCAGGAAGAACGGCTCGCTGCTGTCCGCCGGCGAATAGTTTCACTTTCCCGTGGATTCAGGCTGATTTAACCGTCTTCGCTACGTAGATGTACGGGGACGATGCATTGACGCAATATTACGCATTCGGCAGTATGCTGCGATGCGAAGAGGGATATAGCGATGCCTATTGGTGAGTTTGGCGGCGCACCGCCCCTGGCTGCAGAAGGCAGTCCGGTTCTGACGACGCCGATGTACTGGATGTACGAGATGGCGCACGCCTCTCTCAATCCGGCACGCGCCGTCACCGACGCGACCAAGCTCCTGTTTCAGAATCCCCTCAATCCCTGGGCGCGCACCGAAGTCGGCAAGTCGGTCGCCGCGGCCTGCGAATTGTTCGAGCGCACCACGCGCCGTTACGGCAAGCCGGAATGGGGCCTCAACGACACCGAGGTCAACGGCATCCGCGTCCCCGTCGAGATCCGTTCGGTCTGGGAAAAGCCGTTCTGCCGGCTGCTCTATTTCGATCGCAAGTTCACCCGTCCGCTGCGCAGCCCGCAGCCGCGCGTGCTGATCGTAGCCCCGATGTCCGGCCACTATGCGACGCTGCTGCGCGGCACGGTCGAGGCGTTCCTGCCCGCGCATGAGGTCTACATCACCGACTGGGCCGATGCCCGCATGGTGCCGCTCAGCGACGGCCGCTTCGATCTCGACGACTACATCGACTACGTCATCGAGATGCTGCACGTCCTCGGCGGCAACACCCATGTCATGGCGGTGTGCCAGCCCTCGGTGCCCGTCGTCGCCGCCGTCTCGATCATGGAAGCGCAGCGCGATCCGTTCGTGCCCACCTCGATGACGCTGATGGGCGGCCCGATCGACACCCGCCGCAATCCGACCGGCGTGAACGACCTCGCCCAGCAGCGCGGCATCGACTGGTTCCGCAACCACGTCATCACCAAGGTGCCGTTCCCGCATCCGGGCATGATGCGCGACGTCTATCCGGGATTCTTGCAGCTCAACGGCTTCATCAGCATGAATCTCGACCGGCACATGGATGCCCACAAGCAGCTCTTCGCTCATCTGGTGAAGGGCGACGGCGATCTCGTCGACAAGCATCGTGAGTTCTATGACGAATATCTCGCGGTGATGGACCTTTCCGCCGAGTATTACCTGCAGACGGTCGACACCGTGTTCGTGAAGCACTCGCTGCCGAAGGGCGAGATGACCCATCGTGGAACCCGCGTCGATCCCTCCAAGGTCAAGCGTGTGGCGTTGATGACGGTCGAAGGCGAGAACGACGACATCTCTGGTCTCGGTCAGACCGAAGCAACGCACACATTGTGCAGCTCGATCCCCGATCATCGCCGCGTTCATTACGTCCAGAAGGGCGTCGGTCATTACGGCGTGTTCAACGGCTCGCGTTTCAAGTCGGAAATCATGCCGCGGATTCACGACTTCATGGTCTCCGCAGCGAATCCGAGCTCGTTGCAGGCGCTCGCAGCTGAATAATCGCGTATTTCGGCTTTCCCGTCGAAAATTCGGGTGCAGCCGGAGGTTCCGGCAGGGCCTGTTTCCGTCCAGATTCGCGGTATTTAGGTAGCCTTATAGGAGTGAGTCCCCCCTCACCCCTTGGGGGTGTCGCATGCATCCAGCGGGGGCGAAAAAAGCGGGTTCCAACCCCAGTCTGTAGGGTCTCCCGGACGCCAGACCCCTGTATATTGGGCAAATGATTTGTTTTTGCGCCGAGCGCTTTCCCTGGCGGCGGTTATGGCAGAATCCGGGCGAACTCCTGCTCCCCGGACTCACAGACATGGCCACTCGCGCACTCCTTTATCGGCGGCCCCACGAGCCAAAGACCCTCGTCATCACCCATGGATCGCAGTTTTTTGCGATTCGGCTGCGTCGGCACAGGCGCGCGCGCCGCTACACGCTCAGAATTCATCCGAGCGATCGCGAAGCCATCCTCACCATGCCGCCGCGCGGCACGCTCGCCGAAGCAAAAGACTTCGCGCAGCGTCACGGTGCATGGATCGCGGCGCGTCTCGGGCGTTTGCCGAAGGCGGCGCCGTTCCAGCCTGGCACAGTGATACCGCTTCGCGGCGTTCCCCATCGCATCGTTCATCGCGCCGGTGCGCGCGGCACGGTGTGGACGGAAGTGCGCGACAGCGGTGAACGCATTCTCTGCGTCGCCGGCGGGGTCGAATATGCGGACCGCCGCGTCCATGACTTCCTCAAGCGCGAGGCGCGCCACGATCTCCAGCGTTCGGCCGAAGCCTATGCCGGCGAGCTCGGTGTCAGGGTCAAGCGCCTGTCGATCCGCGACCAGTCCAGCCGCTGGGGCTCCTGCACCTCGGCGGGCTCGCTGTCGTTCTCCTGGCGCCTGATCCTCGCGCCGCCCTTCGTGCTCGACTATCTCGCCGCGCACGAGGTCGCCCATCTCGTCGAGATGAACCACTCGGCGCGGTTCTGGCGCGTGTGCGGCAAGGTCTGCCCCTCGATGGAGCGCGCCAAGAAGTGGCTCGACACGTACGGGAATGACCTGCACCGGTACGGGGTCGAGGACTAGGGCCGTTGTGGCGGTCTTGGAAGGTGCCATCGCCCGCGAAAGCGGGCGATCCAGTATTCCAGAGGCGGTTGTGATTGAATCGAGAAGCCGCGGCGTACTGGATTCCCCGCCTTCGCGGGGAATGACAGTTGAGAATGCGGCAGCATCAGCCGGTCTCGCTCGATTCTCGCCGCACGTCGCGACGATTGCGCGGTTCGCTCGATTTGCGTCGTCGCATCAAGCGCTTCGCACAATCCACCGCGCATCGCGCCGGCAATCACCGGCTACTGCGCATGGGGTTGTTTTCGCAGTTTTTGTTTTGAGGCCATGGCGACCTCACGACGAACCTATCGGTTCCCGCCAAACAGCCGGTCCATCAGCCAGCCGTCGAGTCCTGCGGCGGCTTCCGGCCGCGCATTGGCGCGCGTGGGCGGCGGGCGATAGCCGCCATTGTTCGCCGGCGCGGGTCCGGGCGCGGCCGCTGTCGGCGGCGACACTTGCGRTGCCGCCTGCGCGAGGTTCGACAGACCCCAGCCACCCGGCGAACTCGGTAGGTTCGCCACCTGCACGCCCTCGTGCGCGGTGCGCATGAAGCGCGACCAGACTTCCACCGGCAGGCCGCCGCCAGTGGCCTTCTTGGTCGGCGAGTTGTCGTCATTGCCGAGCCAGACGCCGGTGACGAGGTTGGCGGTGTAGCCGATGAACCAGGCGTCGCGGTAATCCTGGCTGGTGCCGGTCTTGCCGGCCGCCGGCCAGCCGGGGATCTCCGCCTTCTTGGCGGTGCCTGATATCAGCGTCTCCCGCATCATCGTGTTCATCATGCCGACGTAGCGCGGGTCGATCACCTGGTTGCGCTCGTCCGCCTGGCGCATGTAGAGCAGCTTGCCACCGAGCGTCCTGATCCGCGTGACGACATGCGGCGTCACCGCGAAGCCGCCATTGGCGAACGGCGCATAGGCGCCGACCAGCTCGACGACCGAGACCTCGGAGGTGCCGAGCGCGATCGAGGCGTTGGGCTCGAGCTTGGAGGAGATGCCGAGCCGGTGCGCGGTGCGCACCACGTTCTTCGGCCCGACCTCGAGGCCGAGGCGGATCGCGACCGTGTTGAGCGACATCGCCAGCGCCTGGGTCAGCGTCACCGCGCCGAAATATTCATGGGTGTAGTTCTCAGGTCTCCAGCCCTTGACCTCGATCGGCGCGTCCTGGCGCATGGTATCGGGCGTCAGGCCCTGCTCGAGCGCGGTCAGGTACACGAACGGCTTGAACGAGGAGCCCGGCTGGCGCTTGGCGGTGACCGCGCGGTTGTACTGGCTCTCGGAATAGTTCCGCCCGCCGACCAAGGCGCGCACGGCGCCGTCGGGCGTCATCGCCACCAGCGCGCCCTGGCTGACATTGAACTTGACGCTCTTGGCCGCGAGCTCGTCGATGATGGCGGCTTCCGCCACGCCCTGCAGCTTCGGATCGATCGTGGTCTCGACCTTGATGCTCTCGTCGATCTGGCCGACGAGGTCGTCCAGCACCTCGCCGATCCAGTCGGCGACGTAATTGACCGTGCCGGCACCGACCGGCTTCACGTTGTAGGAGGGATGGCCGATCGAGGCCTGCGCCTGCGCTTCGGTGATGAACTTTGCATCCGCCATCGCCGTAAGCACGATCTGCGCGCGCGCTTCCGCGCCTTCCGGGTTGCGGTTCGGCGCAAGCCGCGACGGCGATTTGACGAGACCGGCCAGCATCGCGGCTTCTGCGATGGTCACGTTCTTCGCCGACTTGCCGAAATAGCGCTGCGCAGCGGCCTCGACGCCGTAGGCGCCCGAGCCGAAATAGACGCGGTTGAGATAGAGCTCCAGGATATCGTTCTTGGAATGCTTGCGCTCCAGCCAGATCGCGAGCTCCGCCTCCTGCAGCTTGCGCTGCATGGTGCGCTCCTGGGTCAGGAACAGGTTCTTCGCGAGCTGCTGCGTCAGCGTCGAGCCGCCCYGCGACACGCCGCGATGGAGCACGTTGGTGACGAGGGCGCGCAGGATGCCGACGGGATCGATGCCGAAATGCGAATAGAAGCGGCGGTCTTCGATGGCGATGAAGGCCTTGGGCAGGTATGGCGGCAGGTCCTTCAGCGCGACATTGGCGCCGGCCATCTCGCCGCGCTGCGCCAGCATGCTGCCGTCGATGCCGACGATCTGGATCGTCGGCGGACGCTTGGGAATCTCGAGCGACTGGATCGGCGGCAGATGGGCGCCGACCCAGACCACGACGCCGATCACGGCGATCGCGCCCCACAGGCCCAGCACCGCACCCCAATAGACCAGGCGCCCAATGCTGGCGCCGATGCGCGACTTCGGCCGGCGCTTGGCGCCGCTGCGGCCGGCCGATGCCTTCCGCTCGCGCGGCGGCTCGTCGGTGGAATCCTCAGCTTTGCTCTTGGCGGATGATTTCGCAGACTTCTTCGGCTTGTCCTCGCCGCCCGGGACGCGGTCGGCCGCGGTCAGGCGCAGGTCGGCGAGCGCCGCGGGCAAGCCGAACAGCGGCTCCTTCCGCCCACCCTTTTTCTTTCCCCACGCCATACGCAATACGCCCGGTCAGTCCGCCCCGCCGCACGCTAGCGGTCGCTGTTTAAGGCCCGGTTACCCAGACGTTAACGCGCGATTAGGAGGTGCGGCATTCGCCCGCCGCAGTTCCGTTCATCGGACGGTGAAGCTAGGATCGCCGCCACAAAGCGAGAGGGAACACGCGAGGGAGTACCTATGGGCCACATCGATCCGACCAAGGAGATTTTTGCGCAATTCCGGGACAACGACCGCCCGGGCCCGATCCACATGCTCAATCTGGTGCGCCTGCGCAAGGACGCTGCCTATCCGGACGGCCGCAAGGCGAGCGGCGCGGAGGCCTATGCGGCCTATGGCCGCGAGAGCGGCCCGGTGTTCGAACGCCTCGGCGGCCGCATCGTCTGGCAGGGCAGGTTCGAGCTGATGCTGATCGGCCCGCAGGAGGAACGCTGGGACCATTGCTTCATCGCCGAATACCCAAGCGTCGCCGCCTTCGTCGAGATGATCCGCGATCCCGTCTACCGCGAGGCGGTGAAGCATCGCCAGGCCGCCGTGGAGGATTCGCGGCTGATCCGGCACGCGGTGTTGCCGGTGGGGAAGAATTTTGGGGAGATACCGAAGTAGACGCCGCACAAGTTCGTAGGGTGGGTTAGCCTTGCGGCTGCGCGAAGCGCAGTCCGCTAGGTGTAACCCACCAATTCTGTCACCGCGGATAGAGACAGTGGTGGGTTGCGCCGAGCAGATTCGCTTCGCGCATCTGCCCGGCTAACCCACCCTACGAAACCGTTTGTGTCGCTAGCCCGCCGGGCCGTTGTCCTCGATGATCGGGCCGAACAGCTCCCAGCGCTCGCCGTTGAACTTCATCATCTGCATCTGCTTGTTGACGCGATAATCGTTTGGTCCGGTGTTGATCTTGATGCCGGGCAGCGCGAAGCTCGGGGTGAAGTCCTTGATGTTGGCGACCTGCTTCATCACGTTCTCGCGCGACAGGTCGTCGCCGCACTGTTTCAGCACCTGCGTCAGCAACTCGGCGACCGAATAAGCATAGGTGTTGACCGTGTTGAGCTTGTCGCCTTCGGGGAAATACTTGTCCATGAAGGCGAAGAAGGCCTTCACGCCCGGATCGTCCTTCCACTGCGGGTCACTCGGCTCCTTGCCGTATTGGGTCGAGATGATGCCCTTGGAAATGTCGAGGCCGGCCGGCTTCAGCGTCGCCGAGATCGGACTCGCATTGATGTCGAGGATGTGCACCGGCGTCCAGCCGAGCTCGGCCACCTTCTTGATGGCCTGCGCCGCGAACTTCGGCGTCGAGGCATCGTAGAAGAGATCGGCGCCGAGCGACTTCAGCTTGACCACCTGCGAATCGACGGTCGGGTCGGTGACCTCGTAGGACACTTCGCCGACGATCATGCCGGCGGCCTTGTCGCCGAGGCCGCTCTTGAGGCCGGCGAGATAGTCGCGGCCCATGTCGTCGTTCTGGTAGAGCACGCCGATCTTGGCATTGGGGTGATTGGCGAGAATGTACTTGGCGTAGATACGTCCCTCGGACACGTAGTTGGGATTGTAGGCGATGGTCCAGGGATAGTTCTGCGGATCGTTGAAGCGTGCGGCGCCGGTCGAGGCCAGCAGCTGCGGGATCTTCTTGCTGTTGAGATATTTTTGCACGGCGGCGTTCGCGGCCGTGCCGATGATCTGGAAGGTGAACAGCACTTCGTCGCCTTCGACCAGCTTGCGCACCTGCTCGACCGTCTTCGGCGGCGAATAGGCATCGTCGTACTGGATCAAATTGATCTTGCGGCCGTTGATGCCGCCCTGATCGTTGATCATCTTGAAGTAGGCGGCCTGGGTCTTGCCGATATTGGCATAGACGGAATAGGCGCCGGAGAACGGCACGGTCTGGCCGATCTTGATCTCGGTGTCGCTCGCGCCGGTGTCATATTTCTTCTGGGCGAGGGMTTGGCTGGCGGAGAACGCGAAGGCGAGCGCCGCCGTGGCAGTTATG
>NZ_JBFUES010000145.1:0-10741 GCF_056403875.1 Bradyrhizobium sp. P2_E8 | reverse complement strand
GGCCTGCCCCCTCGAAGCAGCACACCACCCGAATGCCTGTTTTCCTTGTTGTTGTCAGTAAGAGCTGCGCCGCGATCGATCGGTTTGATCCATCTCAAATGACTCACGCATTTTGAACGAGAAGCAAAGGCCGACCGCCCATCGGTGTCGGCCTTGATGAAGCGCGCAACAGGTGTTGCCGCTGGGAACGAAAACGCAGGAAAATCAACGAACGCGTCCGATACCCCCGCAGCTCATAACGGTCTGGTTGCAGGTTCGAGCCCTGCCGGGCCCACCCGCCGATCCATCACTTGACCCGATCGCAATGCTCGATCAGCAATTCCGTGAGGACCCGGATCTTCCGCGCGGGATGCTGGCCTGGCGGGCGGATGACATAGGCACCCGCCGGAGGCGGTGGATGACGGGTCATGACGGAAACAAGCCTCCCCGATGCCAGCAATTCATCAGTGAGGAAATCGGGGAGGTAGGCAATCCCGAGTCCTGCTGCTGCGGCGGCCACCAGAGCTGTGCCGTTGTCGGCCTTGAAGCGACCCTGTGGACGAACCGTGATGATCTTGTCGCCATCCATGAGCTGCCAAGCTTCCGCGCCCTGCATTAGAGCTTGATGGGCGATGAGTTCCTCGGGTGTCTCAGGCGACCCGTGCTCTTTGACGTAGCCAGGACTCGCGACGAACTTGCCGTAGATAGGTCCGACGCGCTTGGCGATCAAATTTGAGTCTTGAAGATGGCCAATTCGAATCGCGCAGTCATAACCTTCTGCGATGAGATCGACGAATTGGTCACTGTAGCAGGTGTGGATTTGGAGCTGGGGGTGTCGTCGCGCCATTTCCGCCATCATGGGGGCGAAGTAGTTCGAGCCGAAGGACAGCGGCACGGCAACTCGCAAGCGCCCACGAAGCTCGCCGGCAGGCAGGATCGTCTCTTTGGCCACGTCGATCTCGGTGCAGACTCTGGCAGCATAGTCCCGGAACGTCGCGCCAGCTTCCGTTAGAGCGGCGCCGCGGGTGGTTCGTGCAAGGAGCTGGACACCAAGTTCCGATTCAAGCCGCAAGAGCCGTCGACTGACGATTGACTTGGCAACGCCGAGCCGAAGCGCAGCAGGCGAAACTCCGCCAGCGTCGGCAACTTCTACGAATGTCCGCAGCTCTTCGATGTCCACTTTGGCGTACCTCATTTCGCGACACAGCTTGCCACGAAACGGTACTACCGCATCGAACGCGGGAACGGCAATAAACCCTCCAGGTGACGCCGCCTCTGGCGAGCGTCTCCCCAAAACCGATGCCGCATTCAACGGCAACAAAGGGATCTCATGATGAAACTTCGTAACGGCCTTGCTTCGCTTCTTCGCCCCGAAGACTCAGTGCTCGTTCTGATCGACCACCAGCCCTACCAGCTTGCGAACGTGAACAGCCATGAACCGCAGATGGTGATCAACAACACGGCAGCTCTCGCGAAGGCAGCAAAGGCCTTCGGTGTCCCCACGATCCTGACGAGCGTAATTGCCGAGCGTGGTGGCCTCCTCTTCCCTCAGATCACCGAAGTGTTCCCCGGACAGGAGGTGATCGATCGGACGTTCATCAACACCTGGCAGGACAAGAAGGTGGTGGACGCGGTCAAGGCCACGGGCCGCAAGCAGCTGATCATCGCCGGTCTGTGGACCGAGATATGCGTCGCGATGCCGACGATCCAGGCCCTCGGCGAAGGCTGGGACGTCACTGTGGTCACAGATGCGTCCGGTGCCGTCTCGGTCGAGGCCCACGAGGTCGCCATCCAGCGCATGATGACGGCCGGCGCCAACATGATGACCTGGTTGGCAGTGGCGGCCGAATGGCAGCGCGACTGGGCCAGGGCCGACCAAGCCGTCAAGCTGACGGAGGTGATCCTGCAGCATGCCGGCGGGAGTGGCATCGCGTTCCTGTGGGAGCAGCAGCTGCTCAACACACCGGTCCCGAAAAGCGCGGGCTGAGCTGAACCGGGTGACGAGGATCCTGGAACCGTTGCGGGCCTCGTCACCCTCGCCTGGTCGCGCGACGGGCGTAACTACAACACCAGCAACAGTCCCGAAACCAGCAAGATGCTGAGAATAATTCGCCGGAACAGCGTGTCATTGACGCAGCGAAAGGCGAAAATCCCGAGCGCCGTTCCTACAAGGAGCGCCGGGATGGTAACGGCGAAGTCAACCAGGACCTTTGTCGACAGATCTCCTCGGATCAGCATGAGAACAAGTGCCAATATCTGCATGGCGGCGATGAAGGGTTGAACCATTCCGCGCTGCTCGGTCTTTGGCACGCCGTGGATGTCACACCATATGGTCGGTATTGCACCCGGCATTGCCGTCAACCCGCCGACAAAGCCTCCGCCGAAGCCGATTAATGCATTACGTCCCGCATTCATCTGCAAGCGATGAGAAAGCACCGGCCGGAATAACGTGTAGGCCGCGTAGCAGGCGACGGCGATACCAAAGCTCTCTCTGAAGATCCGCGCGTCTGCAGCTTGCAGCAACCACACGGCGATCGGAACGCCAAGCAATCCACCGACGACCAGTCCCGAGCTCTGTTTCCAGCGGATGCTTTTTCTCAAGGCCCAAAGACCCGCCGCTTGCACGGTGATGCTGCAAGCCATCAYCAGCGGGACCGCCTCCCGTGGTGGGAGAACGTGAAGGAGAATCGCGCCGGCCACCGCCGAAAAGGCAAAGCCCGCGAGGCCCGAGACGAAAGCGCCGCAAAACACAGCGATACTGAGCAGGCAAAACGACGCCATGTCGCCCATGAGCTAACCCTTCTTGTCTGTCAAATCGACCTGGCGATTAGTCCCCGGACGACAGTCCGGGCGGCTCGGGCGGTGCCCCGGCATCGCTCTGGCGGATCGAAGTCAACATCATGGCCGCGAGGATGTGAAAAACGACAACGCAGATGGCGATCGTTGCGAGCAGCGTATTCTCGCCCGGCGCCGAAATCCGATGCTTGCGTTCGGACGACTTTTCACTGACCGGCATTGTCGCGCCCTCCAACGTCTGACCGAGAGGCAAACTGGGGCCACCCACTGTCGACCAGGTGACGATTCTGTCGAAGGGTGCGCTCTGCCTGCAGGCGTCGCGAATGGTGGAGCGCTTGAAGGAGGTGCCCAAACCAGCCGTCTTTTCGGGAAGAGCCCGTGGAGACGCCGAACGAATTCGCTGAAAATAACGCATCGCTTCTGGTTGAAGCTCTGCTGTTAAACAATGGTACGGAGGATGCCGCGATCGACTGAAACATCTTGTGAAGCAACAACCTATAGAACACGCGGGTGAGACGCCGCGCCTTTTCTTCCAAGCGCATGACACGAGCACCTTGTGTGAGTGACTGGATACGGCTGGAAGTATCGGGCGGGACGCCGCGCCACGCTTTAAGGCGAGCTTAATTTGTTCTTATCGTTTCCTTGATTCTGAAGGGTGTGCTTGATTTCGGGCCGGTGTACCGGTTGAATATCCGCCTCGCGCGCACCTCCGAAGGCATTGTTTTGCTGTATCTATTTGACGAGTTTGTCCTCGACACCGACCGGCGGGAATTGCGCCGTGACGGACGTACGATCCCGTTGCAGCCTCAGGTTTTTGACGTCCTCGAATATCTGATCCGCCACCGCACCCGGGTGGTGACGAAGGACGATCTGATCAGTGCAATTTGGGGCGGGCGCATCGTCTCGGAGTCAGCGCTCACCACCCGCATCAACGCAGCCCGTACGGGAATAGGCGATTCCGGCGAGATGCAGCGGCTGATCAAGACCTTGCCGCGCAAAGGCGTCCGCTTTATCGGCACGGTGCGGGAAGCGGCCAGGGAGGTCGAGAACGCGGTCGTACCTCTGAAAACCGAAATCTCCACCCTGGTGGTCGGCCGGACACCCTCCTTCGAGACGATCGACCAGATGACACGGCACGTCTTGTCCGGCAAACGGCAGATGGCTTTTGTCACCGGAGAAGCCGGAATTGGCAAGACGGCCTTCATCGCCAAGGCGGTCGAGCAGCTGACGGACCAGGGCTTCGATCAGCTCTATGGGCGCTGCACCGAACGATTCGGAACAGACGAAGTTTTTCTTCCACTCATCGATGCGCTGGTGAGCCGTTATCGCGCAAACGGTCCGGAATTGATTTCGGCAGTTCGCGCCCACGCCCCCACCTGGATCCTGCAATTGCCCGGCGTCATCGACGCATCGGAACGCGCGGCTTTCCAGGAGGAAGTGTTCGGCGCGACGCGCGAACGGATGCTGCGCGAATTCTGCGATCTTCTGGAAGCGCTGAGCATCGACCGCCCCTGGGTTCTTGTTCTCGAAGATCTGCATTGGAGCGACTTCGCGACCCTCGACGTACTGTCTCGCTTCGCGCGCGGGAACGGCAAGGCGCGCGTGCTGGTCCTCTGCTCCTATCGTCCGGCTGACAGTTCCGTCGGCGGGCATCCCATTCCTCGCCTGCACCGGGATCTCGAGATTCATGGATACTGCAGCGAATTGCGCCTCGATCGGTTGTCGCGCTCGGAGGTCGAGCGTTACCTGGCATTGCGCTTCGACGACGAGGAACTTGCCTCCAGCCTGTCAAAGCCGGTGTTCGAGCGAACGCTGGGACATCCCTTGTTTGTTGCCACGCTGCTCAAACACTTGATCGACCAGGAGTCGATAGTCGAAATGGACGACGGATGGCGCCTGTCCTCACAGGCCGCATTTACGCAGGACCGCATTCCAGACAGCCTCGTGAACATGATTGGCCACGAGCCCGATCGCCTCACCGACAGCGMGCGGCGTCTGCTCGATGTCGCCAGCGTTGCCGGCGAGGAATTTTCTGCGGCCCTCGTTGCGGCCGGCCTGTCCGACGATGCGATCGACGTTGAAAGGGACATCGAAGCGTCGATCCGGAAGGATCAAATCCTCGTTCGTTCGGGGGTTTCCGAGTGGCCCGATGGGACATATTCGGGCTCCTACGCCTTCCGGCACATTCTCTATCAGAACATCATTTACCAGAATCTTCCGCCCGGTCGCCGCGCACAAACGCACAAGCGCCTGGGCAAGAGGCTGGAGGAGGCCTATGCCGGCCGCACCTCCGAAATAGCGCCCGCGCTCGCACTTCACTTTGAGCAGGGTCGCGACTTTCCGAGGGCGTTGCGCTACCTCCAGGAAACGGCAAAGAGCTCGACGAAACGCCTCGGCCATGCGGAGGCCGCAAGCTATCTCACCCGCGCGCTTGGCATACTCGATCGTTTCGATGCTGCCGACAATTTCTCAACCCGCGTCGCTCTTCTGCGGCAGCGAAGCTGGGCCCATCGCTCGTGCGGCGACCTCGTCGGCTCCATCCGTGATCTGCGAGACATGATTGCCTGCGCCGAACAAGCGGGCGATGTCCAGCAACAGCTCAACGGCCTCACGGCTGTGAGCAGTCTCTGCTTGCGCGTGGATCGCCACGCCTGCCTTGAGGCCGCCGAAGATGTACTGTCGCGAAGCCAGGCGCTTGCGGACGACACGTTCAAGGCCCTGGTCCAGGGCAGCAGCGCGAGCGTCAACCTGTTCCTCAACGGCTGGCGCAAACAGGACGCCACGCTCTGCGACAGGGCGATCGAGCTGAGCGCGAATGCCACGAATTATGGCATCTTGATCAGGCGCAACGGAATATCCGGTATCGTTGATTGCTGGAGGTCGCGGTACCAGGAGTGTCGGCGCGCCGGCACGGAAGGCAAGCGATTGGCGCGTCTGGCTGGCGACGTTTACACTTTTGTTCTGTTCAACGTTCTTGAGTCAATCGCGCTTATTCATCTGGGCGAGTGGCGCGAATTGCGACGTGAAATCACGGCCGGCCTCGAACTGGCCGTCAGGAACGCGAACGGCCCCAGCAGCGCATTGTGCCGGCTGACGCTTGCGTGGCTGCACGTCGAAGCGATGGACTTTGATGGAGCCCGGGAGCTCTGCGAAAGCGTCGACGATAGTCTGCTGGTCGGCGATCAGTCGACGTACTTCCACAAGCGGGCCGTCCTTGCCAAGGCCTATGTCGGCCTGAACGATCCGTCGGGAGCTCGCAGGCAATTTGACGATATTGAGCGCCGCCGGCTTGAAGAAGGCATCGACATCGAATTTACCGCCGCGACGCAGGTGTATCATTGCCTCGGCGAATATTACTTGCAGGTTGACGACTTTACGCAGGCTCAGAGCTGTGCTCGCCAGCTCCACGACTATGTGGCCACGGCCCCGGATCTCAATCACCTGGCCCAGGCCCACGGACTGCTCGCGCGTACTGCGCTTGCCTTGGGCAATTCAGCGGAGGCTCAGTTGCAGCTGTCCCGCGCGCTGGAGATCGTCGACGGTGCCGACTTCCCGATTGCATCCTGGCGAGTGTACCGCACGGCCGCCGAGATCTTCGCGAAGTACGGAGACGTCGACAGAGCGGCGACGTATCGCATGCGATTTGTCGACACCGTCCGARGGCTCGCGCAAAATTTCGAACCCGGGGATCGGCTGCACAAGAGCTTGCTCGCCATGTTGGCAACGCGAACAGCGCAGCTGGAAGCAATGACCTCTCTGCCTTCGCGACCCGACAGCGCACTCCATTGACCCAATCTGCCTCGGATTGCGGTGACAGTGCACTCAATAGCGCAGGCCGCGTTCGCATGGTCGTAAGCTCGTGAATCAAGTGCACCATCACCGTAACAGCCGCCCTTCGAAGCTTTGACGGCGAGACCATAGCCGAGAACGCGCATGGACCCGCGCCGCGCATAGGATCATACTCCCCGGGCATCACTTTGTTCGACGAGCAAGGGAGCCACCAATGTACGCCAACATTCTCTTGAGCACGGATGGATCGGACGTCGCGAGAAAAGGCGTGGAGCACGGCATTGCCCTGGCGAAGGCCTTGAACGCCAGGCTGACGATCATCACGGTGACGGAAGCGCTGCCGATCGACCATGGGGGCGGACACGACTCGGGATGGATTCCGACGCGGGACGAGATCGACAGCTTCGACGCAGCCTGCAAGGCCCGAGCGGGCAGAGTGCTCGATGAAGCGCGCGCGATGTCGGAGCAGATCGGTGCGCCTGCAGAATTCTTGCATGTTCCGAATGCGCACCCGGCGACTGCGATCGTTGAAACGGCAAAGTCCAGGGGCTGCGACTTGATCGTCATGGCCTCTCATGGGCGTCGCGGCCTCAGGAAGCTGTTTTTAGGCAGCCAGACATCCGAGGTCCTGGTGGACGGACGCGTCCCGGTGCTGGTGGTGCCGAAGCCGACATAAATGACCGTGCAGGGTTGACCCGGCGACGCTCGGCTGTTCCGCTGGGCTACCGCACATGACCGCTCTCTCGCGGCAGGAGAATTTCATGGTTAGTGAAAAAGGCCCGAACATCAAGAAGAAGCAGAAATGCAAGAATTGCGAGGGCAAAGGTTTGCTCAAGAAGGGCGACAAGGTGGTGAAGTGCCAGCGATGCAAAGGCACCGGGGTGCGGTGATGTTGGGTTGACGGCCTCTCCATTGCCGCGGCCGCTGCATTGCCTCGGTGATCGCTTTTATTTTCGATCAGCAGGGCTGGATCTGGCCGAAGTCACGGCCTCACCGATTCGCCTCAGCGTATTCGTGTTGCGCAACGTGCCGACGCCTTGCAGGCGCCCGGCGCCTAACGCCGAAAGCAAACGCGATCTCGCTGGATCGCCCGTAAAATGGATCCAGAGATCGCCACCGGCGACGGCAATTCGTTCATCGCTGATATAGCGTGTCAAGGCGTTTTCGCCACCTTTCGGAATTGGACTGCGCATCACGCGAACGGCGACCCTTTGCGGATCAGCGGTCGCTTCGGCACGAAACGGGTTCGCGCGTAGCAGGCGTCGCCACGCGTCGGCGTTGCGAACGATGATCGCGATATGCTTGCCGAACCGCGCGTTGAGGGCCGCTTCGAGGTTTTTCTCCAGCTTGCCAATCGACGCCTCGTCGCTCTCAAATGTCAGATTTCCCGTCGCGCCGATGGTTCTGGGGTCACGGAGGCCGAGGCCTTGCGCCATGGCACGCAGCTCGGCCATCGCCAATCGCCGGCCGAGCGGGAGAACCACACTGTAAAGCAGGGCCACGTAGGTCGTCATCGCGGGATGGCTCTCGTTTTCGGTCGGCTGTCCCGACCAGTCATCTTAAGGGGTGCAGTTGGGTGACGATCCCTTCTGTAATCCGAGTTGCGAGGTCAACCCCCTTTCTTCGGGGGCGGATGTCCGGTTTCGGGGTAGAAGCGGCCACCCCGAGAGCAAGCGCGGAAGTCACACTTTGACCCAGAACGGACCTCGCGCTGCATTGGCTTAGATGCGGACATCAAGAATCTTGCACCAGAATTGCCGTCGAACAATTCCAGCGGGTTGCGCAGCGGCATCGTGTGTTGGTGGGGTGCGCCGCCGCATCAATGCGTTACCACGATGAAATCCGTGTCATTTCCCGTCTCATGGCTAAATCCGTCGTCGGAAATAATCAATGAAGAGGCCGGCGTCAGAAGTTTAGAGATCCTCTCAACGGTATCCTGTGGTATTTCGATGCGGTTGAGGACAGCGTTGGCTTTATCGGGCGACGGTACCGATAGGGCGGTTTGCTTCGCGGGCGCTTCGCGCTCGTTCGTGGCACCCACGATGCGAGGAAATTCGTCCGGAATCGACACGACGGTCCAGCGAATAGCCGCTCCCTCGTTCTGGAATTCCATTGCGGTAAACACGTGCGTTCCCAGGGGCTCCTCCGGATTTTCGATATTGACCCCGACATCAAACAACGGCGAGAAGCCCYGACGCACGAAGAGCTTGCTCAACTTACGACTCACGAAGACGGAGATCGGCACCATCCTTCTAGGTGCGCCTTCAGCGGAAGCCGAGCTTGGACCCTGGAGACTAGTGGCTTCTGGAGTCTCGGCCTTGGACGCCGGTGATCCATGCGTTGCCGCGGCTGTGCTAATGCTCTTACCCGCGACTGTAGCAGCCTGAAATTCCGGCGAACCGGACACGGCTTTCGGCCCAAAGAGGTGCGGATTGTTTATCTCGACCGGCTGGACATCGTCGTGCGCAATGATCACGCGCGTGCCGCGCTTCGTGAGATGCCAGAGTCGAATGGCAAAGTCATTTTTCAAACGGATGCAGCCGTGTGACGCCGGGTGCCCAGGCACGACACCGGCATGCAACGCAATCCCTGACCAGGTGATGCGCTGCATGTAGGGCATGGCGGCAGCGCTATAAATATTTGAACGGTGCCATCGTTGTTTGCTGATCACGCTGAATACGCCGAGGGGTGTAGGATGGCCCTGAGTTCCCGTGGACACCGATGAGCGTGCGATCAGGGCCCCGTTGTCAAAAAGCGAGACCCGTTGGTCAGCGATCGAGATGATGATCTGGAGCGGGCCCTTCGGAGGGTCCTCGGGCCGAGCGTTCTTCGCAGATCCAGAGTTTGTCTGCCGGTGATGGTGCTTGTGTTTGAACGGAGCGTAGTGGCCTGGCCAGAACCTGTTCTGCGGCCAAAACAGAAACTGAGCGTGTGCGATCCCTGTAGAGAGCATGAAAGCGGCGAAAGCTATTATTGGAGTCTGCTTCCTCATCCAGTGCCTCATGCAGTGAAGTTGCATGCGAGGTCCAACCAAAAACGTCGCGTTAGCGATCATAGCCTCGTCTTCAAATCTGGTCGCAGTGGGTCGAAAATTGGACCAATTCCAATGACGAGGCCAATCTGCTGGAAGAAGACAATCGGCAATAGCCGTMGCGCCGATCGCCGGGCCGATCAATGTACGGTGTGAGGGCCGTTGCGACGGACGCTTTGATCTCGGGCCATGGGGTCGGTTCGCTCGAAGATCCCATAAATCGTCAACGACAGACCGCTCGAGGGGCCGGCATCCGCGACTACGGCCACTCAAGCGCATCTGTTGGTCCGACATTCACCATGGCGGGCTCGCCCCGAACTGGCCGCATGGGTCCGAAACTTCCCTACACGCTTATGTCGGAGAACAATTGCTTGCCGGCGGCGCGTTGCATGCGGGCAACACTTCTTGGAAAAGTTGATGAGCTGCGGTTTGCGCCATTGCGCGGCCACGTCTCGACCCGAAAATCAACCCGTCGCGTGCTTGCCTGTGGAGCATGGCTCAGGCAGAGCCTTTGGAGGCGACGGGATCATGAATCCGCGGCGATTTGCGGCAGTGGCGCCCACGTTTTGCGGAACGGTCGTTCTCGCAGGGTGGATCGTTGGCTGGCTGGCTGGCTTCGGTTCGGCCGGCACCGAGAACACCCGCGCAGTGCCAATCGAGGACCGCGCAGCATCTCTCGCCGCCAACGCCAGGCTCGCGGATGAACCGCAGGCAATCGCAATTGGTAACGCCGTTGTCGCTAACACCGTTGTCGCGAACGCCGCTGTCGCCAGCGCCGAAGTGGCGACGGCCGCCGAACCCGCGGCGGGGACGGCCACCGACACGACCGCGGCCCGGGATAAGCCGGAATCGATCGTCGTGGCCGCGTTGCCCGATCCGTYGCAGACGCTGTCGGCCGATTTACCGCCTGTGCAGGAATCGGTGGGCTTGGGCCACCATGATGTCGCCCAACCGGTGCCGACAACGCGCAATGCCTCCAACCCGGCGCTGGTGACGCAGGATTTTCGGTATCTCATCTATTACGTCTGGTCCGAACTGCCGCCTACCGAGAAACCGGCGGAAATCGTCTTAAGGTCACTCACTATTACGTCTGGTCCGAACTGCCGCCTACCGAGAAACCGGCGGAAATCGTCTTAAGGTCACTCA
>NZ_JBFUES010000144.1:0-10766 GCF_056403875.1 Bradyrhizobium sp. P2_E8 | reverse complement strand
CTCAAGGCCACGCCGCTCCGCGTCTCCATCGCCGGCCACACCGCCGCCGGTTTCGTGCCGACCCGCAGTGACTACGGTGCCTTCGATCTGTCGGCCGACCGCGCCAATGCCGTGCGGCAGATCCTCGAGCGCGAGGGCCTGCCGGCCTCGCACATCTTCGCCGTCTCCGGCAAGGCGGACACCCAGCCGCTGTTTCCGGACGATCCCTCGCTGGCCGCCAACCGGCGCGT
Organism: Bradyrhizobium sp. P2_E8; assembly: GCF_056403875.1. Lineage (NCBI taxonomy): Bacteria > Pseudomonadati > Pseudomonadota > Alphaproteobacteria > Hyphomicrobiales > Nitrobacteraceae > Bradyrhizobium > Bradyrhizobium sp. P2_E8. The sequence continues at coordinate 10,536 of NZ_JBFUES010000144.1, read as the reverse complement.
GACCATCACCCTGATGCGCGAAGATCCGCCGCTGCCGCCGAATTTGAAGCCGTAGGGAATGATCCGGACCCGAAGGGCCGCGCTGGCGCACGTGCGCTACCATCTTACCTGAGGCATGTCGTCGCGCTGGCGACGAGAGTGGCCGCGCCGTCACAGCATTCGGCTCAGCGCCTGCTAAGGTGGGGTGCCGATTGACAGGCGCGCCGGAAGCGTCAAAAGGCGCCGGATCAAATTCAGGGACGAAGCGTTTTCCACCWTCATGACGGCGAGCATCACACAGGCCGAGACCCAGGACGGGCCGGTCACCTCAGGCTTTTGGGCGCTTACGCTCGGGAGCATCGGTGTCGTTTTCGGCGATATCGGCACCTCGCCGCTCTACGCATTCCATGAGGCGGTGCGGGGCGCGGCCCATGGTGAGCCGGTCACGCGGGGCATGGTGCTCGGCGTGCTCTCGCTGATCCTGTGGGCGCTGCTGATCGTCGTCACCGCCAAATATGTCCTGCTGCTCTTGCGCGCCGACAACAACGGGGAGGGCGGCACGCTCTCGCTGATGGCGCTCGGCCAGCGTGCGCTCGGGCGGCGAAGCTGGTTCCTGCTCGCGCTCGGCGTGGTCGGCGCCTCCATGTTCATTGGCGATTCCATGATCACGCCGGCGATCTCGGTGTTGTCGGCGGTCGAGGGTCTCAAGCTCGTGACCCCCGCGTTCGAGCACTATGTGGTGCCGCTCACCGTCCTCATCCTGGTGCTGCTGTTCGCGGTCCAGAGCAAGGGGACGGCGCTGGTGGCCTCGGCCTTCGGGCCGGTGATGGTGGTCTGGTTCACGTGCATTGCGGTGATGGGCGCCGTCCACATCGCCGACGATCCGTCGGTGCTCGCCGCGATCAATCCCTATTACGCGCTGCAATTCCTGCTCTCGCATGGCACGATTGGCCTGGTGACGCTGGGCGCGGTGTTCCTGGCGGTGACCGGCGGCGAGGCGCTCTATGCCGATCTCGGCCATTTCGGCCGCAAGCCGATCCAGTCGGCCTGGATGTTCTTCGTGCTGCCCTCGCTGCTGATCAACTATTTTGGGCAGGGCGCGCTGGTGTTGTCCGATCCGAGCGCGATCGAGCACTCCTTCTACCGCATGGTGCCCGAGCATCTGGTGCTGCCGCTGGTCGGGCTTGCGACCGCGGCGACCGTGATCGCGAGCCAGGCGGTGATCACCGGCGCCTATTCGCTGGTCTATCAGGCGGTGCAGCTCGGCCTGCTGCCGCGCTTCGAGGTGCGCTACACCTCCGAAACCCATGCCGGCCAGATCTATCTACCGCGCGTGAACCGGCTGCTGCTGATCGGCGTGATGCTGCTAGTGCTGTTGTTCCACACCCCCAGCAATCTGGCTTCGGCCTATGGCATCGCGGTCTCCACCACCATGGTCGCCGACGGCATCATGGGCTTCGTGGTGATCTGGAAATTGTGGAACTGGCGCGCGGCGACGGCTGCGGCGGTGATCGTGCCCTTCGTCGTCGTGGACATGAGCTTCTTCAGCGCCAATCTGCTCAAGCTCCTGGAAGGCGCCTGGGTGCCGCTGCTGTTCGGCGCGGCCATGGCGGGGACGATCTGGACCTGGCGGCGTGGCACGGGAATCCTTATCCAGAAGACGCGCCGGATCGAGGTGCCGCTGGACGATCTGATCCGGAGCCTGGAGAAGCGGCCGCCGCACATCGTCAAGGGCACCGCGGTGTTCCTGACCAGCGATCCTTCCTTCGTGCCGACCGCGCTGCTGCACAACCTCAAGCACAACAAGGTGCTGCATGAGCACAACGTGATCCTGACCATCGAGACCGCGCAGACGCCGCGAGTGGACCTGTCGGAGCGGTTCCGCATGGAGAAGGTCAGCGACAAGTTCTCGAAGGTCCGCCTGCGCTTCGGCTTCATGGAGCAGCCGAACGTGCCCAAGGCGCTCGCGATCGCGCGCAAGCAGGGCTGGCAGTTCGACATCATGTCGACGTCGTTCTTCGTGTCGCGAAGGTCGCTGAAGGCCTCGGCACAGTCGGGCATGCCGCTCTGGCAGGACCATCTGTTCATCGCGCTGAGCCGGTCCGCCAACGACGCCACCGACTATTTCCAGATTCCCACGGGGCGGGTGGTTGAAGTTGGCACCCAAGTCACCATTTGATCGCAGTTGGCGGATCCATGCGAAATTTGCATGGCGAGGGCCCAAAAACGGGCTAGGCTATGCCGGCAGCGCAGGACTATAAGCCCGCGCTCTTCCGCCGTTGTGCAGTGAAGCATTTTTAGAGGCCACCAGGCTCTCCCATGACAAGCGACGTAGCAGTTCCCGCCCCGGAAACGGCGGCGGCCAATGGCCATGGCGAGGCCCACACGACAGCCGGTTTCGGCGCGCTGACGCTCGGCAGCATCGGCGTGGTCTATGGCGACATCGGTACCAGCCCGCTCTACGCGTTCCGCGAGGCCGTGACGGCGGCCTCCTCGGGCACCGAGGGGCTCGCCACGCCGGCGGCCGTGCTCGGCGTGCTCTCCCTGATCCTGTGGGCGCTCATCGTCGTGGTGACGCTCAAATACGTCGTGATCCTGCTCCGCGCCGACAACAACGGCGAGGGCGGCACGCTGGCGCTGATGGCGCTGGCCCAGCGCGCGGTCGGCACCGGCGGGGCAACCATCGTCCTGCTCGGCATCATATCCGGCGCCCTGTTCTACGGCGACGCCGTCATCACCCCCGCGCTTTCGGTGCTGTCGGCGATCGAAGGCATGAAGGACGTCACGCTGCATTTCGAGCCTTACATCGTGCCGCTGACCGTGATCATCCTGGTCGGCCTGTTCGCCGTGCAGTCGCGCGGCACCGCTCGCGTCGCTGCCTTTTTCGGCCCGATCATGTGCGTCTGGTTCGCGGTGATAGCGATCGCCGCGATCCATCCGATCATCCAGCAGCCGCAGGTGCTGTTCGCGCTGAATCCGCTCTACGCCGTGTCCTTCATGCTGCACCACGGCATCATCGGCTTCGTGACGCTGGGCGCGGTGTTCCTGGCAGTCACGGGTGCGGAGGCGCTCTATGCCGATCTCGGCCATTTCGGCAAGCGGCCGATCCAGACCGCCTGGCTGTTCATCGTGCTGCCGTCGCTGGCGCTGAACTATCTGGGGCAGGGGGCGCTCGTGCTCGGYGATCCCGGGGCGATCGAGAGCCCGTTCTTCCAGCTGTTTCCGCAAGGCTGGATCCGCGGCGCCATGGTCGTGCTCGCCACCGCCGCCACCGTCATCGCAAGCCAGGCCGTCATCACCGGCGCCTATTCGCTGACGCGCCAGGCGATCCAGCTGGGGCTGCTGCCGCGTTTTGAAATTCGCCATACGTCTGAAGCCCATTCCGGCCAGATCTTCATCCCGCGCATCAACCAGCTCCTGCTGGTCGCGGTGGTGCTCCTGGTGCTGCTGTTCCGCTCCTCCAGCGCGCTGGCGTCCGCCTACGGCATCTCCGTCACCGGCACCATGGTGGTCACCGCGATGATGGGCTTTGTCGTGATCTGGAAGGTCTGGCGGTGGTCGCCGCTCGCGGCGGCTGCGCTGATCGCACCCTTCCTGTTCCTTGACCTGACCTTCCTGGCCGCCAACCTGCTCAAGGTGTTCGAGGGTGGCTGGGTGCCGCTCGCGCTCGGCGCGCTCATGATCATCCTGATGTACACGTGGCGGCGCGGCAGCCGGCTGCTGTTCGAGAAGTCGCGCAAGCTGGAGTTCCCGCTCGCCGACCTGGTGGCCATGCTGGAGAAGCGGCCGCCGCAGCGCGTGCCCGGAACCGCCGTGTTCCTGACCTCGGACCCGCTCAGTGCCCCGACCGCGCTGATGCATAGTCTGAAACACTACAAGGTGCTGCACGAGAAGAACGTCATTCTCACCATCGAGACCGCGCAGACCCCGCGGATCGACCCGGCCGAGCGCGTCAGGCTGGAGCAGATCAGCCCGACCTTCTCCAAGGTGACGCTGAAGTTCGGCTTCATGGAATCGCCCAACGTGCCGAAGGCGCTGGCGATCGCCCGCAAGCTCGGCTGGCAGTTCGACATCATGTCGACCTCGTTCTTCCTGTCGCGCAGGGCGCTGAAGCCTGCCGCCCATTCCGGCATGCCGCGCTGGCAGGACCGGCTGTTCATCTCGCTCAGCCGCTCCGCCAACGACGCCACCGACTATTTCCAGATCCCTAGCGGCCGCGTGGTCGAGGTCGGAACGCAGGTGACGATCTAGCGCCGCCGCTGTCATCGCCCGGCTTGACCGGGCGATCCAGTATTCCGAGACAGTTGTGGTTGAATCGATAGGCCGCGGCGTACTGGATTCCCCGCTTTCGCGGGGAATGACACCGAGCGCGTGGTCGGATGCGAAGGAGGAGTTTCAGGCATCCTGAAAGCCGGACTTCAAGTCGCTGCGATTTAGCTTTAACTTGCGCCGCGCGGCTCAAGCCATTGTAGCGCTTGATTTTCGCTGCCCGAGAGGCGAGGTTGCCGCCCGCCGGGATCGCCCCGGCATGCGGCTCGCGACGTTGGAGGATGATGTGGCAAATCAAGTACAGGATCTGGCCCCGGACGAGGTCTCCAAGGGTGTCGCGGAGGGCCGCTATCTGCTCGTCGACGTCCGCGAGCCGAACGAGGTCGAGGCCGAGGCCTATCCTTACGGCGTCGTGGTGCCGCTCTCGACCTTCGATCCCAAGGCGATCCCCGATCCCCAAGGCAAGGAGGTCGTGTTCGCCTGCCGCTCGGGCAAGCGCTCGGTGACGGCCTCGCTCGCGGCGCAGGCGGCGGGCCTGCCTTACGACAAGCATCTCGCCGGCGGCATGCTCGGCTGGAAGGCGGCGGGTCTTCCCAGCAAGGTCGGTGGCTGACCGCGCGATGACGACCAAGAGCTCGTCCCTGAACAAGGTCTTCGCCGACCTTCCCGTCACCATCTTCGAGGCGATGTCGCAGGCTGCGCGCGACAATGCCGCCATCAATCTCGGCCAGGGCTTTCCTGACGATCCCGGCCCCGAGGACATCCGCCGCGCCGCGGCCGACGCCTCGCTGAACGGCTACAACCAGTACCCGTCGATGATGGGCCTGCCGGAGCTGCGCCAGGCGATCGCGACCCATTACGGCCACTGGCACGGCCTCAAGCTCGATCCGATGAGCGAGGTGATGGTGACCTCCGGCGGCACCGAGGCGCTGACCTCGGCCATCCTCGCGGTGGTGCAGCCCGGCGACGAGGTGGTCTGCTTCCAGCCGGTCTATGATTCCTACCTGCCGATCATCCGCCAGGCCGGTGGCATTCCGCGCCTCGTCCGGCTCGAACCGCCGCACTGGCGATTGAACGAGGACATGCTGAGAAGCGTCTTCAATTCAAAGACCAAGGCGGTGCTCTTCAACAATCCCTTAAATCCCTCCGCAGTGGTCTATCCGCGCGAGGACCTCGAGCTGCTCGCGCGCTACTGCCAGGAGTTCGACGTCATCGCGATCTGCGACGAGGTCTGGGAGCACGTCACCTTCGACGAGCACAAGCACATCCCGCTGATCACGATCCCCGGCATGCGCGACCGCACCATCAAGGTCGGCTCGGCCGGCAAGATCTTCTCGCTCACCGGCTGGAAGATCGGCTTCGTCTGCGCCGCGCCGCCGCTGCTGCGCGTCGCCGCCAAGGTGCACCAGTTCCTGACCTTTACGACCGCACCGAACCTCCAGGCCGCCGTGGCCTATGGCCTCGGCAAGTCCGACGACTACTTCCTGTCGATGCGCAAGGACCTGACGCGGAGCAGGGACCGCCTGACCAAAGGGCTGGAGAGCCTCGGCTTCCCCGTGCTGAAGTCGCAGGGCACCTACTTCCTCACCGTCGACCTGTCGCCGCTCGGGCTGAACGAGAGCGATGCCGAGTTCTGCTGGCGGATCGTTAGGGATTACAAGGTCGCGGCGATCCCGGTCTCGGCGTTCTACGAGCAGGACCCGGTGACCTCGGTGGTCCGCTTCTGCTTTGCCAAGAAGGACCAGACGCTCGACACCGCGCTGGAGCGGCTGTCGGACGCGGTGCGTGGACGCAAGAGGTAGATTTGAGATGACGAACGTCAGCCGCTCCAGGCTTTGCCTTGGTTTTGCAATCGCCGCAGCGCTGACGTTGCTCTCCGCTCCCGCAGGCGCCGAGGAGCGGGTCGTCAACTTCTACAACTGGTCCAACTACATGGCGCCGGATGTCTTGGAGGCCTTCACCAAGGAGACCGGCATCAAGGTCGTCTACGACACCTTCGATGCCAACGAGACGCTGGAGACGCGCCTGATGGCCGGCAAGTCCGGCTACGACGTCGTGGTGCCGACCGCCTATTTCCTCCAGCGCCAGATCAAGGCCAACATCTTCCAGAAGCTCGACACCTCGAAGCTGCCGAACTTGGCCAATGCCTGGCCCGTGGTGACGCAGCGCCTCGGCATCTACGATCCCGGCAATTTCTACGCCGCCAACTACATGTGGGGCACCACGGGCATCGGCTACAACGTCRCCAAGGTGAAGCAGATCCTGGGCGCTGACGCCAAGATCGACAGCTGGGACATCGTCTTCAAGCCGGAGAACCTCGCCAAGTTCAGGGATTGCGGCGTGCACATGCTCGACTCCGCCGACGACATCTTCCCGGCGGCGCTGAGCTATCTCGGGCTCGATCCGAACTCGACCAAGCAGGCGGACCTGGAGAAGGCCGCCGAAATCGTCGCGAAAGTCCGCCCGTCGGTGCGAAAATTTCACTCGTCCGAATACCTCAGCGCGCTCGCCACCGGCGAGATCTGCTTCGTGGTCGGCTGGTCCGGCGACATCATGCAGGCGCGCGCCCGCGCGGCCGAGGCCAAGAGCGGCGTCGAGATCGGCTACACCATTCCGAAGGAGGGCGCGCAGATGTTCTTCGACAATCTCGCGATCCCCGCGGACGCCAGGAACGTCAAGGAAGCCTACGAGCTGATCAACTACCTCTACCGCCCGGACATCGCCGCCAAGAACTCGGACTTTTTGTCGTATGCCAACGGCAACCTCGCCAGCCAGAAGCTGGTCGATCCGAAGATTTTGAACGACAAGAACATCTATCCGGACGAGGCGACGCTCGCAAAGCTGTTCGTCATCACGGCGCGCGAGCCGGCGACACAGCGGATCATCAACCGGCTGTGGACCAAGGTGAAGACGGGGCGGTAGAGGGGCTGAGACGGAGCAGACGCTCCCCTTGCTCGGTCGTCATGCCCCGGATTGTCCCGGGCATCCACGTCTTTCCTGCCGCGTGGTGATGCGTGGATGGCCGGGTCAAGCCCGGCCATGACAGAGAGAGTTCTGTCCGCTACCGCCACCTGCGGTGCAGCCACAGCCACTGCTCCGGATGCTCGCGCACCCAGCCTTCCACGACGTTGGTGATCGCCTGTGTCGTGCCCTGGATGTCGATCTTGCCGTCGGCATCGCGGACCGGCGGGACTTCCTCCGTCAGTTCGGCGGCGAAGCGGCCCCCGGGCTTGCGGATGACGCGGACGCCGTGGATCGGGCATTCGACCTGGCGGAGCAGGCGCGCCAGCATCGGATTGGCGCGGGTCTTGCGGCCGAAGAAGGTCACCTCGACGCCGCCGGTCAGATACTGGTCGATCAGCATGGCGACGTGCTTGCCGTCCTTCAGCGCCTGCGCGAGGCGCAGCGGCGCGTCGCGCCCCGCCGGGATCAGCGTGCCCATGTTGACCTGCCGCATCTCCTGGATGATGCGGTCGGCGGAGGCGATGTTCGGCCGGCGATAGAGAATCGCGGCATCCAGCCCATGCGCGACGGCGGCGAGCGCCGGCAATTCCCAGTTGGCCAGATGCGCGGCGAAGATCAGCGCAGGCTTGCCGTCATCGCGGATGTGGTCGAACAGCTCGATGCTGCGCTTCGGCAATTCGATCCGGCTGTTCTCCGGATGGTCGCGGTCGTAGTCCCAGACGTGGTCCATATGGGCGAATTCGGCGCCGACGCGGCCGAGATTGTCCCACACGCCCATCAGGATCTGTTCGATCTCCTCCGGCGATTTTTCCGGAAACGCCGCGGTGAGGTTGGCGCGGCCGATGCGGTGCTCGCGCAGGCGCGGGCCGACCAGCTTCACAACGCGTGAGAAGAAGTCCGAGGTCTTGACCGGATCGAAATAGCGCGTGGTGCGCAGCATGCCGACCGTGGCGGCGCCGATCAGGCTGCCGCCGATCGATTTGGCAGCCTCCCGCGCGCGGGCCTTGATGCTCGCAGTCAGCAGCGCCATGCGTCCGGTCAGGCCGGTTCGCGGGTCAGGATCAGCGAGGCGTTCTGGCCGCCGAAGCCGAACGAGTTCGACATCACCGCGGTGACGCGGGCGTCGCGCGCCTTGTTGCCGACGACGTCGAACAGGATCGTGGGATCCGGGGTCTCGTAGTTGATCGTCGGCGGGATGCGCTGATGCTCGAGGGTGAGCAGCGAGAAGATCGCTTCCACGGCGCCGGCGGCCGAGATGGTGTGGCCGACCATCGACTTGTTGGACGTGACCGGGATCTTCTGCGCGAGCTCGCCGAACACGGCCGATGTCGTGTTGAACTCCATCTTGTCGTTCTCGGGGGTCGCGGTGCCGTGCGCGTTGATGTGGTCGATCTGGTCCGGGGTCATGCCGGCATCGGCCAGCGTCTTGTTCATGCAGCCGATGATCGGCTTGCCGTCGGGCGAGGAGCGGGTGCGATGGAAGGAATCGGTGAGCTCGCCGCAGCCGGCGATCACGCCGAGGATCTTTGCACCGCGCGCGGTTGCGGCTTCATAGCTTTCCAGCACCAGCGCGCCGGCGCCTTCGGCCATGACGAAGCCGTCGCGGTTCTTGGAGAAGGGGCKGGAAGCCGCCTGCGGCGGATCGTTCTGGGTCGACAGCGCGGAGAGCAGCGAGAAGCGCACCAGCGCTTCCGGATTCACCGTGCCGTCGGTTGCGACGCACAGCGCGGCATCGGTCTCGCCGCGGCGGATCGCTTCGACGCCGAGCTGGATCGAGGTCGCGCCCGAGGCGCAGGCCGTCGACAGCGAGATCGGCGAGCCCTTGGTGCCGAAAGTCTCGGCGAGATAGGCTGCGACCGAGCCGAACATGAAGCGGTGATGATAGGCGYTGTACTTGCCGCCGCCGGAGATGCGCAAGAGATCGTCATAGGTGAAGTCCGGCGAGCCGACGGCGCGGCCGAGCTCGCGGCGCTGCGGCCATTCGACCTCAACCGGAGCGACCGCGAGGAAGAGCGGGCCCGGGAAATCGGCCTTGGCGCCGATGCCGGCCTGCTCGAGCGCTTCCTGGGTCACGATCTCGGCCATCCGCTCGGACAGGCCGGTGGAGGAGAACGGATCGACGCTGACGAAATCGACCGTGCCGGCCATCGTCGTCTTCAGGCCGTCGACCGGAAAGCGCGTGATGGTGCGGATGCCGGATTCGCCGGCGACGAGCTTCGCCCAATTGTCGGCCTTGCCGGCGCCGAGCGAGGTCATGATGCCCATGCCGGTGACGACGACGACGGGACGCCCGAATTTGTCGCGTGGTGCAGTCATGTCGATCCCCCGCTAGAGCTAGCTCACGGCCTCGACCAGCGCCATGCCTTCGCCGCGCCAGTGTCCGGCCCCCACGACCACAATCTGGGTGGGCGCTCCCTGCATTTCAATCTCGGTCCCCGTGGAATCGTTCGGCGGGAACAGTGCGCCGCGCGAGATCGAGAGCGCGGCGAGCGCGATTCCGAGCGGGAATTGCGTCTCCATGGTGTGTCCGAACATCGTGCCGGTCGAGCGCACCGGGAAGTCGGCGTGGCCCTTCAGGAAGCCGCGCTCCTCGGATGTCGCGGGCTCTGCGCCGGTCGCACCCGTGATGATCGCGCCCTTGCCCTCGCGCTTCGGCAGCTTGGCCCAAAGCTTCTCCAGCGTCGCGGCCATGTCGCCGGGCTGCTTGCGCCGGGCGAGATCGGCCACCACGCTCGACAGTTTTGCGAACGGCTTGGCGCCGCGGGCTTCCGCGTGCGCGCGCGACTCCAGCACCAGGAAGGCACCGGCCGACCCCAGCGCGAAGCCGGCGTGGTCCTTGCGCGCCCAGACGGGCGCGAATTTGTCCTTCAGGTTGAAGTCGCCGAATTCGTAGAGGACCATGAGGTCCTTGCGCTCGCCATTGTGCGAGCCGCCGATCAGGGCGATGTCGCTCTCGCCCGAGCCGATGCGCGCCAGTGCGATGCGCGCGGCATCGGCGCCCGCGACCTCTTCGCCCATGAAGGTGCGCGAGGTGCCGCCAAGCCCATGCACGATGGCGATGTTGCCGGCGAGGAGATTGGAGAGCTGGGCCAGAAACAGCGTCGGCCTGAGATCGCTCATCAGGCGCTCGTTGAGGAAGCCGGGCGCATTCGCCCCCTTGGCCTCGGCCGTGAGCACGCCGGTGTCGACGTTGAGATCGCGCTCGCCGCCGCCGGCGGCCACGACCATGTCGATCTTCGACAGGATGTCCTTGTTGCCCTTGATCCCCGCGGAGTCGAGCGCGAGGCCCGCGGCATAGGTGCCGATGCGCTGCCTGGCTTCCAT